>DATMSN010000591.1:0-5302 GCA_035565375.1 Duganella sp.
GCGGCCGTCGTCCAGCTGCTGGAATGTGGCATAAAAGAACGGCGCGACGTCGGCCGGCACATCCCCGGCTCCGCCAAAGGTGGCGACCAGTTCACCTTGCCCGTCGAAGCGGGCCATGAACGCGCCGTAGCCGGCCGACACCAGCGTCGAGCCGTCCGCGCATTGTTCCGCTTTCCACGCGTGCTGGAAACCCGGCGCGCGCAACGCGCGTATGGCATTGAGCGTGCCGTCGGTTTCCAGGATGTGATCGTTCATGCACAGCAGGTAGCCGCCGGCGGTGGTGCGACGCATCAGCCGGACGTAGTCACCATCGCGCCGCACCATGCGCACCAACTTCAAATCGCCGTCCAAGGTCAGCACGTTGATGCCGCCGCCGCCGTCGAGGTTGTAGCCGGCCACCAGCGTCGAGCCATCGTCCAGACGGCAAACGGAGGTGACGTCGCTCCACCGGTCGCAAGAGGCCAGCACTTCGCCGGTGCTGATTCGCAGCTCGAAGAACCCGCGTTCGAACCCGACCAGCACGCGGTCGGGCCCCAGGCGCTGCATGTCGCGCGCCAGCGGGAAGTCGGCCAGGTCGCGCGACCAGGCCGCGCCAGGCCGGGTGGTGTCGATCAGCGAGAGGCGCTGGCGGCCTTCGTCGATGGCCAGCAGTTTGTGTGTCGGTGTCATGTCGGCAGGTCCTTGTTTACCAGTAGGGTTCCCATGTGCGGCTCAGGCGCACCAGGGCTTCGAGATAGAAGTAGTCGCCCCAGATGCAGCTCTCGTCGATGCCGACGCGGTGCGGTTTGTGATAGACGGCGTGCTTGAGCAGGCCGCCGCCGGGCGCGCCGTCGGTGTCGGCGTAACCCTCGGACAGTTGCCGCACGGTGCGCAGCGCGGCCCGCTCGTAATCGGCGCGCAGCGGATCGAGCAGCGGCAGGTTCCTGGCCAACTCCAGCAGCCCGCAGGCGGCGATGGCGGCGGCCGAACTGTCGCGCTCTTCGGCGCCGGAGGTGAAGATCAGGTCCCAGTGGCAAATGCCGTCCTCCGGCAGCCGGTTCAGATAATAGTTGGCCAGCACCTTGGACAGGTCGAGCAGGCGCGTGTCGCCGTTGTGGCGGAACACCAGCGGGAAGCCGGAAATGCCCCACGCCTGGCCGCGCGCCCAGCACGAGTCGTCGGAAAACCCCTGGTGCGTCTTGCCATGGCGCGGCTGCCCGGTCGCGGTGTCGAAGAAGAAGGTGTGGAAGGTCGAGCCGTCCGGCCGCACGATGTGGCGCGCGGCCGCCTCGATATGCCGGTCGGCGGCCCGGCGGAAGCGCAGGTCGCCGCTGTGCCCGCTCGCCCAGTACAGCAGCGGCAGGTTCAGGTTGCAGTCGATGATCATGCGGCCGCTTTGCTCGGGATCGTTGAGGTCGCCCCAGGCCTGGATGATGCCGGCGCGCTCCTGATAGCGTTCCAGCAGCAGCTCGGCCGCGCCCATGGCCGCCTCGGCCGCGACGGCGCTGCCGGTCAGCTTGTACGCCGCCACGCAGGACAGGCTGTACAGGAAGCCCAGGTCGTGGTGGTTGACGTTGATCCTTTGCGCCTGCCGTTGGTGGAAGCCGGCCACGTGGCGCTCGGCGGCGTCGCGGTAGCGCTGGGCGCCGGTCGCCTCGTAGGCCAGCCACAGCATGCCGGTCCAGAAGCCGTTGGTCCATTCGATGTTGCCGATGGCCGGGTAGACGCCGTCCGTGCTCGACGGCGCCGGGAAGGCGTCGCCGAAGTGGGCGAGGTTGCGGTCGATCGACGCCAGCGCCTGCTCGAGCGCGCGCGCCAGCATTTGCCGGTTCGGCTGGTCGGGCGGCGCGGCGTTTTTCAGCGGTTCGATGACGGCGGCGTTGAGGGGAAGGGACATGGTCGTTTCCTTGAAGATTATTGGATCTTTTGCAGCGGTTCGGGCTTTTCGGTGCCGAGCTTGCCGGCGCGGCGTGACGGTGTTTCGGCCGGCGTCGCTTCCAGCGCGAGGGCCGACAGCAAAAGGAAGATCAGTGCCAGTCCCGCCAGCACCAGATAGGTCGAGGGGAAGCCGATCAGGTCGTAGCTCTTGCCGACCACCGGCGACAGGATCGCCAGGCCCAGCGAGTGGCCGAAACTGACGCCGACCATGTACAGCGTGGAGGCCAGGCGCGTGTCGAAGTGGTGGGCGATGTAGCGGAACACCGAGACCACCAGTATCGGCAGCTCGACCGAGTGCAACATCTTCAGCATCGAGATCGACACCGGGCCGACGGCGAAACTGGAGCCGCCGATGCGCAACATCATGATCGTTCCGGCGAGCAGCAGGCCGTTCTTGGCGCCGATGCGCTTGACCAGTATCGGCGACAGGAACAGGCCGCCGGCTTCGATGAAGATCTGCGCCGAGTTCAGATAGCCGAACATGGCCGCGCCCATTTGCGGCGTCGGGAACAGCGACGCGAAATAGCTGGGGAATTGCTGGTCGAACACCAGATACAGATTCGTCACGCCCAGGATGAAGACCATGAAGCGCCAGAACTTGGGATCGCGCAGCAGGCCGAGCGCGTCGCCCAGCCGCACGGTTTTGGCTTCGCCGGCCGCCGCGCCGTCGGTCTCGGTGCGCCACACCAGCAGCATCAGTATCATCAGCAAGCCGGCGCCGGAGGCGATGAAGAAGTTGATGCCGGGATTGATGTTGAACAGGTGGCCCGTCATCATGGCCGCGCTGGCGAAGCCGAGCGAACCGCAAAGGCGCACGCGGCTGTATTCGAAGCCGTAGCGGCGGCCGATGCGGTCGACATACGATTCGATCGCGTAGCTGCCGGCGATGAACGTCACGCCCAGGTAGATGCCGCCGATGGCCGCGCCCAGCAGCAAATTGGCCTTGAGCAGCGGCGCGTAGACGAATGTGAAGAACAGCCCGCACAGCGTGCACAGCGCGCTGACGGTCCACAGGATGTGCTTGCGCATGCCGACCTTGTCGGAGATGAAACCGTAAATCGGCTGCGAGCACATCGCCGCGATGAAGTTGGCGGAGAACACCACGCCGGCCTCGGTGCCGGACAGGTGCAGCGTGTTGCGCAGCCACAAGGTCAGCAGCGAGATGCTCATCGCCTGCGCGAAGAAATACACGAACACGAACACGCTCAGGAAGCGGAAATGCGATTGGGTTGGGGTCATGGCTGCGTCCCGGGCGTGATCCAGATGGCCACGCCGCCCGAGGCCGACAGCTTGGCGTCGATGACGCTCGAGGCATCGACCGTGCGCCGCTCGATGCCGACGCGGGTGGCGGTCGGCGCGTTGGCGTCGTCGGCGTAGATGCTCGCCTGGTATTTTTTCCCCTTCTCCAGGAAGTCCAGCGGAATGCCGACGGCGCGCGCCTCGTTGTTGGTGATGGCGCCGATAAACCAGTCGGCGCCGCTACGGCGCGCGACGGTCACGAATTCGCCCGGCCTGCCCGCGATCACCTTGCTTTGGTCCCAACTGGTCGGAATCTTGTCCCAGAACTCCAGCTCCGGCTCGTTGTTTTCCTTGTCGGGCCGGTCGTACCAGTACAAGGTCTGCAACGGGCTGTAATAGATCGCCGCCAGCGCCAGTTGATGCGCGTGCGTGGTCTTGATGCGCGGATCGAAATAGCAGATCGTGTAATCGGCCGCGCCGGCCAGGTAGCGGGTGAACGGCAGCACGGTGTTGTGGGTGGCGTCGGGCATCTCCTCGTTGCCGCGCACGCCTTCGGACGTCAGCAGGTTGGGCCAGGTGCGCTGCTCGCCGGTGGGACGCCAGTCGTCGTGGATGTTGACCATGATGTGGGCGTCCGCCGCCTGCTGGATGGCCTTGTTGATCCACGTCGACCAGCGGTGCGAGCCGACCTGGACGAAGCCGAACTTGACGCCCTTGACGCCCCAGTCCTGGTAGGTCTTGAACAAGGTGTCGGATTGGGTCAGCAGCGCTTGCTGGTTGACGTACAGCCAGATACCGACGCCGCGCTCCTTGCCGTAGCGGATGATCGCCGGCAGGTCGAAGTCCGGTATCGCCACCTTGGCCGCGTCGGAATCGAAGGAGAAGGCCGGCCCGTACCATTTCCAGTCGAACAGCACGTATTGCAGCTTGTGCTTGACGGCGAAATCGATGTTGGCCTTGGCGGCGGCGGTGGTCTGCGTCATCACGCGCATGATCTTGCCGGGCTTGATCCAATCGGGCTGGGCGATCTTCGACGGCGGATTGAGGTTCAGGATGAAATGGCTGTTGTCGGCCAGCGCGCCGGCCGATTCGGCGATCATGATGCCGCGCCATGGCGTGGCGAACGGCGAGATCAGGTCGGCCGGGTCGTGCATCGCGGTGACGATGGTGTCGGGCTTGTCCTTGCTCAGCTTGAACTTGGTGCGCGAATAGTCGACCATTTGCGCTTCCAGCAGGGCGACGTGGATGCCGCCGAGCAGCTCCAATGTCAGCGGGCGTTCGGCTTCGTCGGGCCAGTTGGCCAGGTCCAGTTTTTTGTAGGGCGCCTGCGCCCAGCCGGCGTACCAGGCCTTGGTCTCGACCGGCATCGTGAACTCGGTGTTTTCCTGGGTGACGCGGTAGTAGCTGCCTTTGGGGTTTTCCGGGAATACGTAGCGGAAGGCGACCCCCTCGTTATAGGCGCGCACTTCCAGCTTCATCGTGTAGTCGGGGTTGTCGTCCTTGACCAGGTTCACGGTCAGCAGGTTGTAGTTGTCCGGGATGGCGGCTTGTTCGCCGTACGGCGGTTTCCAGGTGCTGGCGTGGGCGCTGGTGCTGTTGCCGGTCACGGCCAGGTTGTCGAACCATTTTTTGTGGCGGTCGATCTTCAGCGCCATCGAGCTTTCGGACAGATGGTTATCCAGTCGCAGGTCCAGCAGCGAATCGAGGATGACGGGTTTGTGTTTGTAGTTGACGCGGTAGTGCAGCTGGCGCTCGCCGGTGGCGGCCGACGTTTGATAGAAGATGTACTGGATGTTCTTGTCGGGCGACTGGACGGTGGCCAGATGCTGTTGCTCCGCCGCGTGGCTTCGAACGCTAAACGCGAGCAGGAAAAGCCCGATTACGCACGGAATCACGTAGGGCGGATTAGCGCAGCGTAATCGGCCAATGTATGTGCCGTCGGCGGCTCGTAGATGGCCGATTACGGCGTGCCGCCTAATCCGCCCTACGTGTTTCCAAGGTAACGCGTGGCTTATGTGGGCCAGGATTTTCATTGTTGTCTCGTTATTGTTGTCTTGTGGATCGATTGTAGACCGTCATGTCTCGGTTGCGATCAGATTGAGCACTTCGTAAGGGGGGGCGTGGCGTAGGGCCAGGCGGCGATGCG
>DATMSN010000592.1:0-2585 GCA_035565375.1 Duganella sp.
GCGGCCGGCGTGGCCGCGCCCCGTTCCCGTCTCGACACCAAGCCGGTCGACGTGGTCTGGCTGGTGCGGAACATGTTCCGCCAGATGCCGCATCACCAGATGCCCGGCTCCGGCGTGCTGCCGCCGGAATGGCTGGACGGCACCGCGATCGCCAACGCGCTGCGCGCGGTCAGCCGCCAGAATCCCAATCTATTGGTGAGCTACGGCCTGCCGCAGGGCTTCATGCCGCTGCGCCAGCAGCTGCAGCACAAGCTCGCCGAGCTGGAAATCGCCGCCGCGCCGGAGCAGATCGTCACCACGGCCGGCGTCACGCAGGCGCTGGACATGGTGGCGCGCGAGTTCACCCGCCCCGGCGACACCATCTTCGTCGACGATCCGGCCTGGTTTTTGATGTTCGGCTCCTTCGCCGCGCTGGGCGCCAACGTGATCGGCATCCCGCGCCTGGCCGACGGCCCCGATATCGCCCGGCTGGCCGGGCTGGCGGCGATCCACAAGCCCAAGCTCTATATCATCAACTCGGTGCTGCACAACCCCAGTTCGACGTCGCTGTCGGCGGCCAAGGCGTTCCAGGTGCTGCGGCTGTCGGAGGAGCACGACTTCATCATCGTGGAAGACGATATCTACTGCGACCTGCACCCCGGCAGCGCGGTGCAGCCGGCCACGCGGCTGTCGGCGCTGGACCAGTTGCGGCGGGTGATCTACCTGGGCGGGTTCTCCAAGACGATGGCGGCCAACCTGCGGGTGGGCTTCATCGCCACGTCGGCCGAGCGGGCCGAGAGGCTGGCCGACCGCAAGATGCTGTCGACCTTGACCACCAGCGACATCGGCGAGCGGGTGGTCTACAAGGTGCTGTCCGAGGGTTCCTACCGCAAGCACGCGGACCGGGTGCGCACGCGGCTCGACGGCATCCGCGCCAAGGCGGTGCGCCAGATGGAGCGCGTCGGCCTGAAGGTGGACGTGGCGTCGCCGGCCGGGATGTTCGTCTGGGCCGACGCCGGCTGCGACACCAGCGTGCTGACCGAACGCGCCATGGCCGACAATCTGCTGCTGGCGCCGGGCAGCCTGTTTTCGCCGGCGCAGCTGCCGTCGACCCGCATGCGGCTGAACGTGGCGGCGATGCAGGAGCCGGCCGTGTGGCGGTTCCTCGAGCAACAGCTGGGAAAGTGAGTTGGGAAAATAGCAAGCTGCTCTTGAAAACCATTTTATAATCCCCACTTTCGCCAGACCCGTGCGGGTTGCGCATGTTGCGCATCAATGCAAGACTGACAAGACTATTAGAGGCTCTAAAAATGGCAGATAACGATAAGCAAACCCTAGGTTTCCAGGCGGAAGTGAAACAGCTGTTGCAGCTGATGATACATTCCTTGTACTCGAACAAGGAGATTTTCCTGCGCGAGTTGATCTCGAACGCGTCCGACGCGGCCGACAAACTGCGCTTCGAGGCGATCAACAACGACGCCCTGTATGGCAACGACCATGAACTGAAGATCAAGGTCAGCTTCGACAAGGCCGCCCGCACCATCACCATTTCCGACAACGGCATCGGCATGAGCCGCGACGAGGCGATCTCCCACCTGGGCACCATCGCCAAATCGGGCACCAAGGAATTCTTCGGCAAGCTGTCGGGCGACCAGCAGCAGGACGCGGCCCTGATCGGCCAGTTCGGCGTGGGCTTCTACTCCGGCTTCATCGTCGCCGACAAGATCACCGTCGAAACCCGCCGCGCCGGCGCCGAAGCGTCCGAGGGCGTGCGCTGGGAATCGGCCGGCGAGGGCGACTACTCGGTCGAGCAGATCGAAAAGACCGGCCGCGGCACCGACATCATCCTGCACCTGCGCGAAGGCGAGGACGAGCTGCTGTCGTCGTGGAAGATCAAATCCATCATCCGCAAATACTCGGACCACATCTCGCTGCCGATCGTGATGCAGAAAGAGGAGTGGGACGACGAGAAGAAGGAAACCGTCGTCAAAGACGAATTCGAGACGATCAACCAGGCCAGCGCGCTGTGGGCGCGCAGCAAATCGGAGATCACGGCGGAGCAGTACGAGGAATTCTACAAGCACGTCTCGCACGACTTCCAGGCGCCGCTGGCGTACACGCACAACCGCGTCGAAGGCCGCAGCGAGTACACGCAACTGCTGTATGTGCCCAAGCATGCGCCGATGGACATGTGGGACCGCGATGGCCGCCATGGCGTGAAGCTGTATGTGAAGCGCGTTTTCATCATGGACGATGCGGACCAGTTGCTGCCGTCGTACCTGCGCTTCGTGCGTGGGGTGATCGATTCGGCGGACCTGCCGCTAAACGTGTCGCGCGAGATCCTGCAGGAAAGCCGCGATGTGCGCGCCATCCGCGAAGGGTCGGCCAAGCGCATCCTGTCGCTGCTCGAAGACATGGCGGAAAACAAGCCGGAAGACTACGCCACGTTCTGGTCGGAGTTCGGCCAGGTGCTGAAGGAAGGCGCGGGCGAAGACGCGGCCAACCTGGAGCGCATTGCCAAGCTGATGCGTTTTGCGTCGACGAACTCGGGCGATCAGGCGCAGACGGTGTCGTTTGCCGACTACGTGTCGCGCATGAAGGAAGGC
>DATMSN010000593.1:0-1722 GCA_035565375.1 Duganella sp.
GAAGCCCTTGGAGGTACCGGTAATGAACCAGGTTTTCGTTTCGGTATTCATCATATTCACAATCCAGGGGTGGGAGTTAAGGGGGGCGAACGAAAAGCAGTGTATGTCTGCGCGTCGGAGCCAGATAGCGCTAAAACAGCGGGTTGCATGCCTAATCCTCCGAATCGTCGCAATTTTGGATGCGTGGCAGGGCCGTCTGTGCTTATACTTCGCGGCATGGAAACTATGTTATCGACGCGCCTGGCGTCACTGATTCTGGCGCAAGCCCAAGGGCAGGGGTTCCTGCCGTCGCAGATACCGGGCGTGGTGCTGATGCGGATGGACCGGCACTTGCCGCGCGCCCCCACGGTCTACGATCCGTGCATTGTCATCGTGGCCCAAGGCCGCAAGGTCGGCAGTTTCAACGGCCGCCGCTACGTCTACGATGCCCGGCATTGCCTGACGCTGACCGTGCCCCTGCCGTTCGAAAGTGAAACCTTCGGCAGCGCCGAGCGGCCGTTCCTCGGCTTGGCGGTGGCGGTCACGCCGGCGCTGGTCACCGACTTGTTGATGCGGATGGATGGCGCGCCGGCCGAGCCCCCGGCGGGCGATGTGATCTCGTCGGTGCCGCTGAACGTCGAGCTGTTGTCGGTGGCGGTGCGCCTGCTGGAGTCGTTGCGCGACACCGAACGCGCGCGCGTGCTGGGCCCGAATATCGTGCGGGAACTGGTCTATCTGTTGTTAAGCGGCCCGGGAGGCGGTGGCTTGCGCAGCCTGGCGGTGGCCGACGGCCGGCTGAACCGCATCGCGAAGGTGCTGCAGCGTTTGCAGACCGAATTTGCGCTTGACCACGACATGGCGACCCTGGCGCGCGACGCCGGCATGAGCCCGTCGACTTTTCATGCGCGCTTCAAGGCGGTCACGGGTGAGTCCCCCTTGCAATACCTGAAACTGATCCGCCTTCACCAGGCCCGCACCCTGATGGTCAATGCCGGGTTGAGCATCCAGGTCACGGCGGCGCGGGTCGGTTACGAGAGCGTCTCGCAGTTCAGCCGCGAGTTCAAGCGCTTGTTCGGCGACAGCCCCGGCACGGCCGCGGTGCGGCTTCGCGCGGCGCTGAACGAGGCGCACCAGTCCCAGTTGCGCGCCACGCTATCGTTCGGAGAGCGGGACAGGTAGCGGCGTCGCGCGGTTTCGGCGGTCGCCCGAGCATGTCATGGACGTCAAATCCGTTGACGCCCCCATATTTAACGCGCCTTTACATGTCATGGTATTGCCACATGGCAATTTGATGGTAGCATAGGCATCAATCCGGCGATTATCCAGCCTGGATATCACCTCCGAGAGACCGCCATGCGCCATTACCTGCTTCCGATCACCTGCGTCGCCGCCTTGCTCAGCGCCTGCGGGGGCGGCAACACCGACACCGATGTCAGCGAGGGACAGCGGCAAGCCAGCCCCTTGGCGACCGCGTCGACGGTGCTGATGTTGGAAGCCGGCGACCTGTCCGACGAGGATGCCAAACTGCTGGCGCTGCCTTCGTTCCATATGGCGCCGGTGTTGCTCGACACGCCGGAGAGCGTCGAGGCCGGCGCGCCTGCCCCCGGCGCGGTCCACCGGCAAACCGTGCCTTACGAATATCGCAACATCGATACGCGTCGCCTGACGATGCAGGAACTGCCCCGGCGACAGGCCGCCCGCGCCGCGTCGTCGACCGACGGCACCGCCTTGCCGGCGGCGAGC
>DATMSN010000594.1:0-5926 GCA_035565375.1 Duganella sp.
AAGCCGCGAATTATAACAAACATTCCCCATACCACCAACTTTATTTCCCCCACCACACCACAACAACCATCCCCGCCAAATCCTCAGCTAAAATAACCGACGTCCCCCCACCCAGCCGCTGAGCGGCCAGCCCACACCGTGGCGGCGACCCGATATCCCTCCGCCGGGCCCCCAACCGCGCCCCGGCAACCGCAACCGCCGCGCCCATCCCGCGCCCCAGACCACAAAAACAACCGAAAAAAGCAACGCAACTAACCACACCCCGCGAACCCGCCACATAAAAAGAAAAAGACCACTATGACGACTTCGCTATCATTCATGGACAACGGCGGCGAAATGGGCGCCCGCATGCGCGCCCACGATTGGTCGACGTCGTGCCTCGGCGATCCCCACACCTGGCCGCAATCGCTACGCTCGGTCGTGTCCGCCTGCCTGAACTCGCCCATCCTCGGCACCATCCTGTGGGGCCCCGATATGTGCATGCTCTACAACGACGCCTACATCCCTTCGCTGGCCGACCGCCACCCCGCCGCCCTCGGCAGACCCGTGGCCGAAGTCTGGGACACCGCCTGGGAACAGGTCGCCCCGCAATTTCATCAGGCGATGGAAACCGGCATCGGTTTCTTGCGCAGCAACGTCGAGCTGATGATCCTGCGCCACGGTCAACTCGAGCAGACCACCTGGAATTTTTCCGCCGCCCCCATCACCGGCGAGGACGGTAAGATCGCCGGCCTGTTTAACCAGGGTATCGAGATCACCGAACAGGTGCGCAGGGAAAGGGCGATCCACCAGGCCCAGCAAACGCTGGAACGCACCGTCGATGAAACAACCCGCGACCGCAACCGCCTCTGGGAGCTGTCCGCCGATATCATGCTGCGCTGCGGTTTCGACGGCCGCATCAAGACCGTCAATCCGGCATGGAAAGACGTGCTCGGCTGGGACGACGCCGACCTGGTCGGCGCCAACCTGCTGGAACTGCTGCATCCCGACGATGTCGACCGCAGCATCGCCGCCGTCCAGGTGCTGGCCGACGGCGGCTTCCATACCCGCTTCGATAACCGCTATCGCCATAAGGACGGCACCTACCGCTGGATCTCGTGGTCGACCCAGGCCGACGCCGATAGCATCTATGCCGTCGGCCGCGATTTCACTTCGGAACGCGAGAACGCCGAGGCGCTGCGCTCGGCCGAGGACGCCCTGCGCCAGGCCCAGAAAATGGAAGCCGTCGGCCAGCTGACCGGCGGCCTGGCCCATGATTTTAATAATTTGTTGGCCGGTATTAACGGCAGCCTGGAGCTGATGAAGTTGCGCGCCGCCCAGGGCCGCTTCGACGATATCGCCCGCTATATCGCCACCGCCCGCGACGCGGCCAAACGCGCCGCCGCCCTGACCCATCGCTTGCTGGCCTTTTCACGCCAGCAGACCCTCGATCCGAAACCCACCGATGTCAACCGCCTGGTGCTGGGCATGGAGGAGTTGCTGCGGCGGACCGTCGGCCCGGCCGTGGCCATCGAGGTCATCGGCGCGCGCGACCTGTGGACGGCGCTGGTCGATGCGTCACAGTTGGAAAATTCGCTGCTGAACCTGTGCATCAACGCGCGCGATGCGATGCCCGACGGCGGCCATATCCGGATCGCGACCGCCAACCAGCAACTGGGCCAGCGGGCCGCCGCCGCCCAGCAAATGCCCGAGGGCCAGTACCTGTCGCTGAGCGTGACCGATTCCGGCACCGGCATCCCGCCCGAGGTGATAAGCCGCGTGTTCGAGCCGTTCTTTACCACCAAGCAGCCCGGCGAGGGCACCGGCCTGGGCCTGTCGATGGTCTACGGCTTCGCCAAGCAGTCCGGCGGCTTGGTGCGCATTTATTCGGAGGTGGGACGCGGTACCACCGTGTGTATCTACTTGCCGCGCCATCATGGCGTGGCCGAGCCGGCGTCCGTCCCCACCCAGCCGTCGCTGCCGACCGCCCATGCCACGCACGAGACCGTGCTGGTGGTCGACGACGAGCCAAGCGTGCGCTCGCTGATCGTCGATATCTTGCAGGACATCGGCTACCGGGTGATCGAGGCGGCCGATAGCGCCTCCGGCCTGGCGCTGCTGCAGTCCGATGCGCATGTGGATTTGCTGATCAGCGATGTCGGCTTGCCGGGCGGGATGAACGGCCGGCAAATGGCGGAGGCCGGCCGGGTGAACCGGCCGCAACTTCGCGTGCTGTTTTTGACCGGTTACGCCCAAACCGCCGTGTTCGGCGGCGGGCAGCTCGACGACGGCGTCGAGGTGATGACCAAGCCGTTTAATATCGATGCGCTGTCCGACCGCGTGGCCAAGATGCTGGCGCCGCGCTGAGCACGCGGCGCCCTTTTCATCGCATCAGGACGCTTCCTTGAGCTGCTCGAGGATGGCCGGGTTTTCCAACGTCGAGACGTCCTGCGTGATCGTCTCGCCCTTGGCCAGCACCCGCAGCAGCCGCCGCATGATCTTGCCCGAGCGCGTCTTCGGCAGGTTGTCGCCGAAGCGGATTTCCTTCGGCTTGGCGATCGGTCCGATCTCCTTGGCGACCCAGTTGCGCAGCTCCAGCGCCAGTTTCTTGGCTTCGTCGCCGGTCGGCCGCGCCTGCTTGAGGACGACGAACGCGCAGATCGATTCGCCCGTCGTGTCGTCCGGCTTGCCCACCACCGCCGCCTCCGCCACCAGCGGGTTGGCCACCAGCGCCGATTCGATCTCCATCGTGCCCATCCGGTGCCCCGAGACGTTCAACACGTCGTCGATGCGCCCGGTGATGGTGAAGTAGCCGGTGTCCTTGTTGCGGATGGCGCCGTCGCCGGCGAGGTACATCTTGCCGCCCAGCTCCTCCGGGAAGTAGCTGCTCTTGAAGCGCTCGGGGTTGTTCCAGATGGTGCGGATCATCGACGGCCACGGACGCTTGACCACCAGGATGCCGCCCTGCCCGTTCGGCACGTCGACACCGGCCTCGTCGACGATCGCGGTCATGATGCCCGGCAGCGGCAGCGTGCACGAGCCCGGCACCATCGGCGTGGCGCCCGGCAACGGCGTGATCATGTGGCCGCCCGTCTCCGTCTGCCAGAAGGTGTCGACGATCGGGCATTTCTCGCCGCCCACCTGCGTGTAGTACCACATCCACGCTTCGGGATTGATCGGCTCGCCCACGGTGCCGAGCAGGCGCAGCGACGACAGGTCGTAGTTTTTCGGATGGACTTTCGGGTCGACGTCCGAGGCCTTGATCAGCGAGCGGATCGCCGTCGGCGCCGTGTAGAAGATGCTGACCTTGTGCTTGGCGATGGTGTCCCAGAAGCGCCCGGCGTTGGGGAAGGTCGGGATGCCTTCGAACACCACCTGCGTGGCGCCGACCGCCGTCGGGCCGTAGGCGATGTAGCTGTGGCCGGTCACCCAGCCGATGTCGGCGGTGCACCAGTAGACGTCGCTCGGCTTGATGTCGAAACTCCATTTCATCGTCAGCGCGGCCCACAACAGGTAGCCGCCGCTCGAGTGCTGCACGCCCTTCGGCGTGCCCGTCGAGCCGGACGTGTAGAGGATGAACAGCGGGTGCTCGGCGTCGACCCATTCCGGCTCGCAGTCGGCCGGCTGGTTGGCGACCAGCTCGTGCAGCCACAGGTCGCGCCCTTCCTTGAAGGCGATCGTGCCGCCGGTGCGGCGGTAGACGATGACGTCCTTGATGGTGTCGCAGCCGCCCAGCGCCAGCGCTTCGTCGACGATGGCTTTCAAGGGCAGGTGCTTGCCGCCGCGCAGTTGCTCGTCGGCCGTGATGACGGCCACCGCGCCGGCGTCGATGATGCGTTCCTGCAGCGATTTGGCCGAGAAGCCGCCGAACACCACCGAGTGCGTGGCGCCGATGCGCGCGCACGCTTGCATCGCGGCCACGCCTTCGACCGACATCGACATGTAGATGATGACGCGGTCACCCTTTTTGATGCCGCGCGATTTGAGGCCGTTGGCGAATTTGCAGACCTTTTCGTGCAACTCGCGGTAGCTGACGCTGGTCGACATGCCGTCGTCCGCCTCGAAAATGATGGCGGTCTTGTCGGCGTTGCCGTTCTGTAGGTTGCGGTCCAGGCAGTTGTACGAGACGTTCAGGTGGCCGTCCTCGAACCATTTGTAGAACGGCGCGTCGTCCTCGTTGAGCGTCCGGGTGAACGGCTTTTGCCAGACCAGGTGCTCCTTCGCCAGACGCGCCCAGAAGCCTTCGTAGTCGGCCTCCGCTTCGGCGCACAGCGCGTTGTAGGCGTCCATGCCGGCCACCGTCGCTTGCGCCACGAACGCTTCCGGTGGCGTGAAGATGCGGGATTCCTGCGGGCCTTGTTGGGTGGTGTTGCTGCTCATGCTAGTCTCCAGTGTTGTAATCTTTTTTACAAACATAAACTTTGTCGCTTACTGAGCCCTTACAGACTACCAGCCGCGGCGGCATTGTACAATTTTACCAATATTTCTGCGGCATCACGCTGCGGCGTCGCGCCGTAACACGACGCTGCGATTGCTGGGCAGCACGTGTAAAATGTCGGCAACCTTTATACAGTCTGCCTCATTTTCAGGAGTCCCGCCTTAATGACCGATCCTAAACCCAAGCTGCGCCCGCTGCCAGCGTTTATCTTCATGACCCGCTGGCTGCAGTTGCCGCTGTATCTGGGCTTGATCCTGGCACAGTGCGTCTACGTGTTCCATTTCTGGGTCGAGCTGAAGGACCTGATCGGCGCCGTCATGGGCAACGAGGCGTCGCTGCAGCATATCTTCCAGGCCGTGGCCGTGCCGAACGGCGTCACGCCGTCCAAGCTGAACGAAACGACCATCATGCTCGTCGTGCTGGGCCTGATCGACGTGGTCATGATTTCCAACCTGCTGGTCATGGTCATCATCGGCGGCTACGAGACCTTCGTGTCGCGCATGAACCTGGAGAGCCATCCGGACCAGCCCGAGTGGCTGTCGCATGTCAACGCCTCGGTGCTGAAAACCAAGCTGGCCATGGCGATCATCGGCATTTCGTCGATCCATCTGCTGAAAACCTTCATCAACGCCGCTTCCTACGAGCCCAAGGTGCTGATCGCGCAAACCGTGATCCATGTCGCCTTCCTGCTCTCGGCCATGGCGATCGCCTACACCGACCGCCTGACAACGATGACGCATCAAGATTCCAAGTCCCACTAAGCACCACTCCTTCCCTCGCGAGAACATCATGACCATCATAAAGCAAGAAGACCTGATCGAATCCGTCGCCGCCGCGCTGCAGTACATCAGCTACTACCACCCCGCCGACTACATCGAGCACCTGGCGCGCGCCTACGAGCACGAACAGAGCCCGGCGGCCAAGGACGCGATCGCGCAGATCCTGACGAACTCGCGCATGTGCGCGGAAGGCAAGCGTCCGATCTGCCAGGACACCGGCATCGTCAACGTCTTCCTGAAAATCGGCATGGGCGTGCGCTTCGAGGGCTTCACCGGCACCGTCACCGACGCCGTCAACGAGGGCGTGCGCCGCGCGTACAACTTCGACGACAACAAACTGCGCGCCTCCATCGTCGCCGATCCGCACTTCGACCGCAAGAACACCAAGGACAACACGCCGGCCGTGGTCCACATGGAGCTGGTCGAGGGCGACACCGTCGACGTCAAGGTCGCGGCCAAGGGCGGCGGCTCGGAAAACAAGTCCAAGATGATCATGATGAACCCGTCCGATTCGCTGATCGACTGGGTCATGAAGACCGTGCCGACCATGGGCGCCGGCTGGTGCCCGCCGGGCATGCTGGGCATCGGTATCGGCGGCACCGCCGAGAAGGCCATGCTGATGGCCAAGGAAGTGCTGATGGAAGACATCGACATGTTCGAGCTGAAACAGCGCGGCCCGCAAAACAAGCTCGAAGAGCTGCGCATCGAACTGTGCGACAAGATCAACTCG
>DATMSN010000595.1:0-1562 GCA_035565375.1 Duganella sp.
CAGCGCGGCCACCGCCTTGCCGTCCTTGCGCGCCAGCAGCACGGGCACGCAGTCGGCGGTGGCGATGGCCAGCAGCAGGCCGGGGCGTTCGGTGATCATGCCGTCCGCCTCGCCGCAGTCCTGGTGTTCATGCTCGGCGACGGCGATGTGCGTGCCGTGCCGTTCGTGCTGCATCGGCCGCCGCTGCCAATAGCGCGGAAAGTGCCGCGCCATGTCGTCGTGGCGCGCGCCGAAGCCGTGCTCGACCGACGCCACCGATGTTAAAACCGTGCTTCTAATCACCATCGATTCCCATATCTATCGTTTGAGGATTTTTTCCACCGGCGCCGGGCGCAGGCGGAAGGCGTCCGGCATGCCCGAGCCGAGCAGCGGACGCAAATACATGCGGAAGGCGTCGGTGACGTCGGTGCCGCTGGCGCTGATGAACTCGTCCTCCATCACCCGCGTCTTGCCGGCCACCGCCTGCAGTGTCTGCAGTTCGTAGTCGACCGAGTAAAAGCCGGTGCGCCGGATGGCGACCGAACCGTCGCGCTCGCCCCACATGGCGAATTGCACCGCCTTTTCGGCCACCTCGCGCGCCTCGCGCTGGTCGACGTCGGACACGCAGCCGATGAACGAGCGCTGCAGGTAGCCGAAGGTGTCGCCGCGCACGCGCTTGATGCCCAGCTTGGCCTTGATCTCGTCGCACAGCAGGTCGGCCAGCGCGCCGGTGCCCGACAGCTGGACGTTGCCGTGCGCGTCACGCTCGACCTCCTTGGCCAGCAGGCTGGCGATCGCCTCGCCGGAGGCGTCGTGGATGCCTTCGGAGACGGCGATCACGCAGCGCCCGTGGCGCTCGTAGACGGCTTTCACGTCCAGCAGGAACTGGTCGAGCGAGAACACGCGCTCGGGCAGGTAGATCAGGTGCGGGCCGTCGTCGGAGAACTTCTTGCCCAGCGCCGAGGCGGCCGTGAGGAAGCCGGCGTGCCGGCCCATGACCACGCCGACGTACACGCCCGGCAGCGCGGCGTTGTCCAGGTTGGCGCCGGCGAACGCCTGCGCGACAAAGCGCGCGGCCGACGGGAAGCCCGGCGTGTGGTCGTTGCCGACCAGGTCGTTGTCGATGGTTTTCGGGATGTGCATGCAGCGCAGCGGATAGCCGGCCTGCTGCGCCCGCTCGCTGACGATGCGCACCGTGTCGGACGAGTCGTTGCCGCCGATGTAGTAGAACTGTTCGATCTGGTGCGCGCGCAGGACCTTGAAGATTTCCTCGCAATACGGCAGGTC
This sequence comes from Duganella sp., assembly GCA_035565375.1. GTDB lineage: Bacteria > Pseudomonadota > Gammaproteobacteria > Burkholderiales > Burkholderiaceae_D > Rugamonas. The sequence continues at coordinate 1,267 of DATMSN010000595.1, forward strand.
CGGCTTGTCGCGGGTCGAGCCCAGCGCCGACGACGGCGTGGCCGCCACCAGTTCGAGGTTGTTGCTGGTCTCGCGCGTGAGGTCGACGAAATCCTCGTTGATGATGCCGCGCACGCCGTGCATGGCGCCGTAGACGCGGGTGACGTCGCGGAAGCGGCGCGCCTCGAGCACCACGCCGGCCAGCGACTGGTTGATGACGGCGGTCGGCCCGCCGCCCTGGGCGACCAGAATTTTTCCTGAAGACATGTTTCGCTCCCGTGTCGTTGACAAGAATGAATCGTGACTATACGCGAGTG
>DATMSN010000596.1:0-2215 GCA_035565375.1 Duganella sp.
CGTTGGCGTAGCCGACGATGGCGCCCTGGTCGGCCAGCGCCAGCGCCCGGCTGGCGAACGACGGCGTGTACGCCGAGGCGCCATAGCTGCCGTAGGCCGAGATGAAGGCCGGATTCTTGCCGTCCATCTTCAAGCCCTTCTTGTAGATCAGGCTGTACGGGATCTGCGTGCCGTCCTTGGCCGTGGCGAAGCGGCGCTCGGTCGTGTAGGCGCTGGTGTCGATGGCCGGCTTGGGCGTGATGCCGGTGTCGCTCACCTTGCCGTCGGCGCCCACGCTCCAGATGGCGGCCGGTTCGAGCCAGCCGGACAGGATGGCCAGCGCACCGGGCGCGTCGGCGTCGGCCTCGACCGAGCGCAGTGTGCCGTCGAAGGGCAGGGCGATGTCGACCAGCTTGCCGTCCGCGCCCAGGCGCTGCAGCTTGCCGATGCCGCCGTCCATCGAGCGGATGTAGAGGCCGTCCTTGGCGCGCGCCATGCCTTGCAGCACCAGCTTCGATTCCGCCACCACCTCGGTGGCGCCCGCCAGCGACGGCGCCTTCGCCGAGGTCTTCAGCAGGCGCCCGCGCGGGTGGCCCTTGGTCGACAGCAGATACAGGTCGTCGCCGTGCAGATCGATGCCGGTGATCTCGTCCTCGAAGCCGGCCACGGCCTGCCACTTGGCCTTGCCTTTGACGACGTCGGCCAGCGGCGCGCTGAATACGCGCTGCTCGGGACGCACGTCGGCCAGCAGCAGCAGCGCGGTGGCCGAACGCGCCGCCGTGCCGATGTAGGGCGACTGGATTTTTTCATACTTCACCGACGGGTCCAGATCGCGCTTCATGATGACAGGATCGCGCTCCGGCTTGCCGCCCAGCTTGTGGAAGCGCACTTGCGAATCGAGGTAGCGCTCCGGCGTGTTGACCTTGCCCGTCAGCTGGTTGTAGAAGAAGCCGGAACTGTCGTCGAGCCAGTTGGGATTGGCGCCCTGGGTGTCGGCGATGCGTTCCTTCAGGATGGCGCCGCTGCGCACGTCCATGATCTGCAGCACCGAATCCTCGCTGCCGTCCTTCGACAGCCCGTAGACCAGTTTGCTGCCGTCGGGCGACGGCTGCCACCAGTCCAGCGAGTAGTGGCTGCCCTTGGTGTCGAGCTTGGTCGGATCGACCAGCACGCGGTCCTTGCCCGGTTTGCGGCCGTCGCGCACGAACAGCTTGAAATTGTTGGCGCCGGCCGGGCGCTGCTGGTAGAACGTCAGGTGGCCGGCCTGTTGCACCCGCGCCGGCGCGGCGACGTCGCCCGACAGTTGCTCGATGCGCTTCAACAGCACTTCGCGCCTGGGCAGCGCGTCGAGCACGCCGCGCGCGTGGGCGTTCTGCTGTTTGAGGAAGGGCAGCCAGTCGGGGTCTTTGTCGTTCTCCATCCAGCGATAGCGGTCGACGATGGCCTCGCCAAAATAAGTGTCGGTGACCGGTTGCACCTTGGCCACGGGGGCGGGCGGAACGGGCTGTTGCGCCAGGGCGGCGCAGGCGGTCAGGGCGAGGGTGGCCCCGTACATCAGGTGGACAAACTTGGTCATCTTATCTCCTAGTGGCGGAACGTTCATTCTGCCACAGAAGATTGTGAGAATTACACGGCCGGCGCCGCCTTCTTTTTCTTTTCGGGCGGCGGCAACTGGGCCATCCGGGTGCCGGCCAGTTTGTCGTGCAGGAACTGGCGATCCTTGTCGAGGAACGCCGTCAGCGACCACAGCAAGATGCCGGCGCCGACCGTGCCCAGCGCCTGCCAGCGGTGCAGGTCCAGCGCCAGGCAAACGACCAGCGCCGGCAGCACCCACATCCAGCTCAGCAGATAACGGACGGCGGCGGTCCTGGGCGGCACGTGCGCCTGGCCCGGCAGCACGATCTTGAGGCGCCAGGTCTTCATCGCCAGCGTCTGGCCGTCGCGGCTCCACTGGTGGATGAAATAGACGCCGAGCACCAGGAACGCCAGCGCCTGGCGCATGTGCTCGACCAGCGGCGCATGGCTGGCGCGGGTGATCATTTCAAAAATCAGGAAGGGCAGAAACAGCACCGCGAACCCCAGCAGGGATTCGTAGACCATCGAGATCAAGCGGCGCTTGACCGTCGGCCGGTTCGTCGACAGGCTATTTTGCATTGTCGCCGGCTGGCGCCGGTGGGACGGGGGTGGGCGCGGCGGCCGGAGCCGGAGCCGGTGCCGGGGTCGCGGCAGGTGTCGG
>DATMSN010000597.1:0-3686 GCA_035565375.1 Duganella sp.
GCGCCAGCCGAATTCGTGGACCAGCAGCCCACCCACCAGCGGCCCGGCGGCCGCCGAACAGCCGACGATGGCCGACCAGGTCCCGAGCATGCGCGCCCGCGTGCCCTGATCCTCGTAGGCATGCGTCAGCAAGCTGAGGGAACTGGGCATGAACAAGGCGGCACCCGCGCCCTGCAGCAGCCGGGCGGCGATCAGCGCGTCGCCGCTCGGCGCCAGTGCACAGGCCACCGAACCGAGTATGAACACGCTCAAACCGCCCTGATAGACGTTCCTGGCGCCGAAACGGTCGGCCAGCGCGCCGCCGGCCAGCAGCAGCGCGGCGAAAGTCAGCGTGTAGCCGTCGACCACCCATACCAGCCCGGTGAGCGGCACCGACAGGCTGACGGCGATATCGGACAAGGCGGTGTTGACGGCGGTGACATCGATCATCGCCATCACGAAGCCGATGGCGAGCGTCATCAGCATCAGCAGCGGGGGAACCTGGCGGTCCGGCGCGCGCAAACGCGCTTCGGCGGTGGATTGGATGGTCATGGGGCATTCCTCAATAAGATCGAGTGCATCTTAGGCCGCTTGCGTGATGCGGTAAATACGCATAAGATCGGCACTCCGATGCAAAAATGCATCGCATACATAGGCTTTCGCACCATGGACTGGGACAACGCCAGGATTTTCCTCGCCATCTACCGCAAAGGCACGCTGCGCGCCGCCGCCGGCGAGCTCAGTATCGACCAGGCCACCGTCGGCCGCCGCCTCAACGCGCTGGAGGACTCGCTGGGCGCGCGCCTGTTCCTGCGCACGCCGTCCGGCTACATGGCCACGCCGGCCGGCGAACTGGCCGTCACCGCCGCCGAGTCGATGGAACAGGCGGCGCTGCGGTTTCAACGCGAAATGCAGGGCATCGACAACCGCCTGTCCGGCATCGTGCGCGTCACCACGTCGGACACGATGGCCAGCCATTTCGTCATCGACGCCATGCGCAGGCTGCACGTGACGCACCCGGAAATCCGCATCGTCCTGAGCACCGGCACCGAGATCACCAGCCTGACGCGCCGCGAAGCCGACCTGGCCGTGCGCACGCTCAAACCGACAAGCCCGGACCTGATCTCGCGCCACCTGACCCGCCGCGCCATGGGCTTGTACGCCACGCCCGGCTACCTGCGGGAACGCGGCATGCCGCTACCGGGCGACGGCCTGGCGGGGCACGACATCGTGATCTATCAAAGCGCGGTGGCGCCGCGCCACCGCGAGAAGATCTGCCTGGAGCCGGTCACCCACGCCCGCGTGGCGATCGAGGTCAATAGCGGCTTGATGCTGCTGGAGGCGGCGCGCAAGGGCATGGGCGTGGCCGAACTGCCGTGCCACATGGCCGACGGCGATCCGCAACTGACGCGCATCTGGCCCGACCGTGTCGACCACTACGATGTCTGGCTGGTGATGCACAGCGATCTGAGTCGCAGCGCCCGCGTGCGCGCCGCCGCCGACGCCATCATCGACTCCTTCCCGCAACTAGGGTGCGATGACGAACACCTGCCCGCGCCATCCCGGTGCTAATATGCCAACATGAACGCTCGAGCATCGACTCCATCCGTATTGCAACGCCTACACCATGGCGCGGTCGACTGGCTGCAGACCTGGTGGCGGCTGGCGCAGTTCGCCGTGCTGATGCTGTCGGTCGCGCTCACGCCGGCCACCTATGGCCGCGCCAACCGTCCGGTGCTGGCGCGCCATCTGGTGGCAGACACGGTACCCAATCTGGCCTGGTTCGGCGTGCTGTCGGCGCTGGTCAGCCTGGTGCTGATCCGCATCGTGCTGGTGACCTCGCTGAGCTACGGCCTGTCGCGCTTCGCGCTGGAGATGGTGGTGCGGGTGCTGGTTCTGGAACTGATACCGCTCACCGCCGCCGCCTTCGTCGCCCTGCGCACCACCCTGCCCGCCGGCCTGGAGTTCTCCCAGGGACGCGGCGCCGGCACCATCGCCACCATGCCGGAGCTGCAACGCGAATTTTTCCCGCGCGTGGCCGCCGGCGTGTTCGCCGTGTGGATGCTGGCGGCCGTCAGCTGCGTGCTGGCGTTAATCCTGGCCTACCTGACGCTGTACGGCTTCACCCCATGGGCGCTGGCCGGCTACACGCGCGTGGTCGGCCAGGTCTTCAACCCCGCCGTCACACTGATACTGGTGCTCAAGGTCGTCTTCTTCAGCTTTGCCGTCGGCCTGATCCCGATGGCGTCCTCGTTCTACTTCGGCGCCAACTACCGCGTCAAGGTCACACACGGACTGTCGGACATGGTGCGCCTGTTTGCCATGATTCTCCTCATCGAAGTCGCTTCGTTGATGGGCAACTACTACTAAGCGGCGATAACCCGAAAAACCATGACTGAACAACCCACGCAAACACCGCCCGCCGCGCCGCCGGTGCGCAACGCCGAATTCAAGGCCGCCGTGCTGCTGGTGGCGATGGTGCTGCTGGTCGCCGGCGCGGCGGTGTATCTGATGTACGCGCGCGGCGCCTTCGAATCGACGCAAACACTGTTCCTGGAGGCTGACGATTCCGAGGGCGTGGTCGTCGGCATGGACGTCACCTTCGCCGGCTTCCCGATCGGGCGCGTGCGCCGCATCGAATTGAGCAAGGAAGGCAAGGCCCGCATCGTGGTCGACGTGCCGCGCGACGACGCGCACTGGCTGCGCAAATCCAGCATCTTCACGCTCGAGCGCGGACTGGTGGGCGGCGCCAAGCTGCGCGCCTTCACCGGCATTCCGACCGATCCGCCGCTGGAGGAAGGCGCCGCGCGCTCGCTGCTGGTGGGCGATCCGGGCGCCGAGATTCCCCGCCTGCTGGCCACCGCCCGCGACCTGCTGGAAAACCTCAACACGCTGACGGCCGAAAATTCCGCGCTGGCGACCAGCCTGGCCAACATCCAGGGCGTGACCGGTAAACTGAACGGCCCGACGGGCGCCATGGGACTGATCGCCGGCGACGACAAGAACGCGCAGCAACTGACCGAACGCGCCAACAAGCTGCTGGCCACCGTCAATACGCTCGCCACCAAGGCGGATAGCCTGATCGGCCACGCCGACAGCCAGGTCTTCGGTCCGCAAGGCGTGGTGACCGATGCGCAGGCGACCATCGTGCAGCTGAATGGACTGCTGGCCGACGCCCGCAACAGCCTGAAGAAAATGGACGCGGTACTGGTGGAGGCGCAGGCCGTCGGCGCCAACGCCAAAGAGGCGACCGCCGACCTGGGCACACTGCGCGCCGAGGTGGAAAGCAGTCTGCGACGGGTCGAACAACTGGTCAACGAAATCAACCGGAAATGGCCGTTCAAACGCGACACGGAGATCAAGCTGCCATGAAAAACACCGCTGCGCTAATCGCCACCGCGATGGCCGCCATGCTGGCCGCCTGCGGCAACAACCCGCCGGTGCCGGACTGGCAAATGAATGCCCAAAGCTCGATCGAGCGCTCGACCGCCGCCTACATGTCGGGCAACGCCCGCGTGGAACAAGCAGAATACCAGCGCGCCCGCGACGCGCTGGGCAGCACCGGCAAGGTCGATCTGATCATCCGCGCCGAATTGATACGCTGCGCCGCCCGCGTGGCCTCGCTGGTGTTCGAGGACTGCGTCGGCTTCGACAAGCTGGCGGCGGACGCCAGCCCCGCCGACCGCGCCTACGCGGCCTACCTGTCC
>DATMSN010000598.1:0-1637 GCA_035565375.1 Duganella sp.
CGTGATCATCGAATTCGTCTCGGCCAACCCGACCGGCCCGCTGCACGTGGGCCACGGCCGCCAGGCCGCGCTGGGCGACGCGCTGTCGTCGCTGTTCGGCTCGCAGGGCTACGCGGTCACCCGCGAGTTCTATTACAACGACGCCGGCGTGCAGATCCAGACCCTGGCCAATTCGGTGCAGGCGCGCCTGCGCGGCTTCAAGCCGGGCGACGCCGAATGGCCCGAATCGGCCTACAACGGCGACTACATCGCCGACATCGCCGAGGACTTCAAGGCCAAAAAGACGGTTTCGGCCTCCGATGGCGCGCCGGCCACCGCCTCCGGCGACATCGACGACATCGACTCGATCCGCGCCTTCGCCGTGACCTACCTGCGCAACGAGCAGGACATCGACCTGCAGGCCTTCGGCGTCAAGTTCGACAACTACTACCTCGAATCGTCGCTGTACGCCGACGGCAAGGTCGACGCCGCCGTCGACATGCTCAACAAATCGGGCAAGACGTACGAGGAGGAAGGCGCGCTGTGGCTGCGCACCGAGGACTACGGCGACGACAAGAACCGCGTCATGCGCAAGAAGGACGGCACCTACACCTACTTCGTGCCCGACGTGGCCTACCACATCGTCAAGTTCCAGCGCGGGTTCGGCCAGGCGATCAACGTCCAGGGCTCCGACCACCACGGCACCATCGCGCGCGTGCGCGCCGGCCTGCAGGCGGTCGGCCTGGGCATCCCGCAGGGCTTCCCCGACTACGTGCTGCACAAGATGGTCACCGTGATGAAGGGCGGCGAGGAGGTCAAGATCTCCAAGCGCGCCGGCTCCTACGTCACCGTGCGCGACCTGATCGAATGGTCCGGCGGCGGCGACATCACCAAGGGCCGCGACGCCGTGCGCTTCTTCCTCATCTCGCGCAAGGCCGACACCGAATTCGTGTTCGACGTCGACGTCGCGCTCAAGACCTCGGACGAGAATCCGGTGTATTACGTGCAGTACGCCCACGCGCGCATCTGCCGCATGCTGGAACAATGGAGCGGCGACGTCGCCGCGCTGGCCGATGTCGACCTGTCGCCGCTGACCGCGCCGACCGAGGCCACCTTGCTGGCCACCCTGGCCGCGTATCCGGAGACGCTGGCGCGCGCGCAGGCCGAGCTGGGTCCGCACCAGATCGCGTTCTACCTGCGCGAACTGGCCGCCAACCTGCACAGCTTCTACTTCGCCGAACGCGTGCTGGTCGACGACGAGGCGCTCAGGGCGGCGCGCATCGCGCTGATGGTCGCCACCCGCCAGGTGCTGCAAAACGGTCTGGCGCTGATCGGCGTCTCCGCCCCCAACAAAATGTAATTGCGAAGGATATCCCGCACAATGAATTTCCGTACCAGCCTTACCCCACGTTCGCGCCAGCAAGGCAACACCTTCGTCGGCATCGTTATCGGCCTGGTCATCGGCCTGACCATCGCCGTCGTCGTCGCGCTGGTGATCAACAAGGGGGCCTCCCCGTTCACCGACAAAGGGCGCAGCAACAAGAGTACGGAAACGACCGCGGGCCAGGCGGCCGATCCGAACAAGCCGATGTACGGCAACAAGGAAGCGGCGCGCGCGGCGGCCAAGGACATCGGCCGCGACGCCCCGGCGGCGCCGG
>DATMSN010000599.1:0-1665 GCA_035565375.1 Duganella sp.
CGATGACGTCGATGATGCCCAGCTCCTTCGCGCGCGCCAGCGAGGCCGCCGAGCGGCCCATGCCGACCACGCTGGCGACGGCGCCGGCCTTCTTTAGCGAACGCGCGAACGATCCGCCGATCAGGCCAACGCCGAAAATGACGACCTTGTTCAACATCGCCATCGCCCTACTCCGCCAGCGCCTTGGTCAGCGCCGCGATCAGCACCGCGTTCTCCTGCGGCAGGCCGATGGACACGCGCAGCCACTCCGGCAGGCCGTAGTTGCCGACCGGGCGCACGATGACGCCCTGCTTCAGCAACGACAGGTTCACGCGCGAGCCGGCCGCCGGATCGTCGCCGACCTTGACCAGCACGAAGTTACCGTACGACGGCACGAACTCCAGTCCCAGCTGCGTGAACGCCTCGGTGAACTGCTGGTAGCCGGCGGCGTTGTTGGCCGCGCTGCGCTTGAGGAAATCCTTGTCGTTGAGCGCCGCGATGGCCGCCGCCTGCGCCATCGAGTTGACGTTGAACGGCTGGCGGATGCGGTTCATCAGGTCCGTCAGCGCCGGCTGGGCGATGCCGAAACCGACGCGCAGGCCCGCCAGGCCGTAGGCCTTCGAGAACGTGCGCGACACCAGCAGGTTGGGATACTTCTTGACCCATTCGGCCGACTCGAACTGGTTTTCCTCGGCCAGGAACTCGTTGTAGGCCTCGTCCAGCACCACCACCACATTGGCCGGCACCTTGTCCAGGAAGGCCTGGATCTCGGCGGCCGGGATGAAGGTGCCGGTAGGGTTGTTCGGGTTGGCGATGAAGACCAGGCGCGTGTCGTCGTCGATGGCCGCCAGCATGGCCGGCAGGTCGTGGCCGTAGGCCTTGGCCGGCACCACGATGTGGCGCGCGCCGACGCCCTGCGTCGCTAGCGCGTACACGGCGAACGAATACTGCGAATAGACGATGGACTGGCCGCGTTCGACGAAGGCGTGGGCGGCGATCTCCAGGATGTCGTTGCTGCCGTTGCCCAGCGTGATCCAGTCGGCCGGCACGTCGTAGCGCCTGGACAGCGCCGCCTTCAGCTCGAAGCCGTTGGCGTCCGGGTAGCGTCCCAGGTCGGTGGCGGCGGCGGTCATCGCCTGCACCGCCGATTCCGGCACGCCGAACGGGTTTTCGTTCGACGCCAGTTTGACGATGGACGCTTCATCGAGGCCGAATTCGCGCGCGACTTCGGCGATCGGTTTGCCGGCTTGGTAGGGGGCGATGGCCCGGACGTATTCAGGCCCGTAGTTCTTGGTCATGTTCTGTCTCTGTTCTCTGTTTTAGTTAGGTCAGGCTGACGGGATACGATCCCAGCACCTTGAAGAAAGCGGCGTTGCTCTGCAACTCGTCCAGCGCCCTGGCCACCGCCTCGTTCTGGATGTGGCCTTCGACGTCGACGTAGAAATAGTATTCCCAGTTGCCGTTGCGGGCCGGGCGCGATTCGAAGCGCGTCATCGACACGTTGTTCTGCGCCAGCGATCCAAGCAGGCGATAGACCGAGCCGGCGCGGTGCGGCGCGGCCAGCGCCATCGAGGTGCGGTCCTTGCCCGACGGGCCGGTCTGCAGGTGGCCGATGACGGCGAAGCGCGTGCGGTTGTGCGGGTCGTCCTGGATGTTGGCCTTGACCGTGCCCAGGCTGTAGCGCAC
>DATMSN010000600.1:0-3198 GCA_035565375.1 Duganella sp.
GGGGTGGAGCCGTCGGCCATCGTGAAATACGACGGCGGCGGCGGCGACAACGGCCGCGCCGGGCCGGTCGCGGACCTGGCCCGTTGGCTCATCCACTTCGACAGCATGTTAAACAGCAGCTTGGGCGCGATCGGCTTGGTCACGAATTCGTCCATGCCCGCCTCGAGGCAGCGCTCCTGGTCGCCGCGCCCGGCGTTGGCCGTCATCGCGATGATCAAGGTGCCCGACAGCTTGGGGTGCGCGCGGATCAGGCGCGTGGTCTCGTAGCCGTCCATCACCGGCATCTGCACGTCCATCAGCACGCAATCGAAGCGCTCCTTGAGCAGCAGGTCGATCGCCTCCTTGCCGTTGTTGGCCACGCAGACGGTGGCGCCGGCGTCCTCCAGCAATTCCTGGCCGACCTGCTGGCTGAAGATGTTGTCCTCGACCAGCAGGATGGACGCGCCGCGTATGCTGTCGAGCACCTCCGGCTGCACCGTCTCCACGTTCGGCTGCAGGAACTGCGTGCCCTTGGCCAGCCGCGCGGTGAACCAGAAGGTGCTGCCCTCGCCCGGCTGGCTGTCGACGCCGACGCCGCCGCCCATCAACTCGGCCAGCTGCTTGCTGATGACCAGCCCCAGGCCGGTGCCGCCGTAGCGCCGCGTGGTCGACGTGTCGGCCTGGTGGAACGATTGGAACAGCTGCGACATCTGCTCCGTGGTCATGCCGATGCCGCGGTCGGCGACCTCGAAGCGCACCAGGATGTGGCAATCGCCATCCTCGAGCTGGCGCGCACGCACATGCACCTTGCCGTTATCGGAGAACTTGATGGCGTTGCTGGTGAAGTTGAGCAGCACCTGCTCGAGCCGCAGCGGATCGCCGCGCAATTGGCGCGTCAGCCCCGGGCAGACTTCGTACACCAGCTCCAGCCCCTTGGCGCGCGCGCTCTCGCCAAGCTGGCTGGTGATATTGGCCAGCAGCGCGTCGAGCGTGAAGTCGAGCATCTCCAGATCCATCTTGCCCGCCTCGATCTTGGAAAAGTCCAGGATATCGTTGATGATGCCCAGCAGGTGCTGGCCGGAGTGGTAGATCTTCAGCAGGTAGTCGCGCTGCTTCGGATGCGTGACCGATTTGAGCGCCAGGTGGGCCATGCCGATGATGCTGTTCATCGGCGTGCGGATCTCGTGGCTCATATTGGACAGGAAGTCGCTCTTGGCCTGGTTGGCCGTGTCGGCCTTTTCCTTGAGCTGATGCAGCTCCGTGACGTCGGTCGACATGCCGATCACCGCCGTCACCGAGCGGCCGATCTCCACCGGCGCCCTGACGGTCCAGTGGTACTGCACCTCGCCGTCCGGGCCGACGAACTGCGTCTCGCCGGAGCGCTTGACGTTTTCCTGGAACACCGGCTGCTCCAGCGCCCACGCGGCGTCGGCGGCGGCGGCCGGCATCAGCTCGCGATCGAGCTTGCCGACGATGTCCTGCACCGGCAAGCCCAGGCTGTGCGCCATGCGCGCGTTGACGTAGATGAAGCGGCGGTTCTGGTCCTTCATGTAGACATGGGCGTCGACATTGTTCAGCACCGTGTCGAGCAGCACCCGGTGCTTGACGGCGCGCCGCCGCGACGAATACAGCACCGCCAGATAACTGTACAGCAGCAGCGTGCCGGCGAACCCGGTCAACCCGGCCAGCCACGGGAAGTAGACGTCGAAGCCGCTCAGCAGCTCCGATTTCTTCACCTGGAAGTGGGCTTTCCACAGGCTGCCGTTGAAATCGATCGGCAACACCGATTCCAGATAGTCGCCGCGCAAATCCTTCGGCAGCGGCGTCACGGCGGTCGCGCCGGTGTCGCTGAACAGCAGCCGGTCGTGCGGTTCGATGACCAGGCGGCGCTGCTCGACATCGGTGCTGCCGTCGGCGTACAGCGTCAAATGCACCTGGCGCACGGTCATCTCGTCGATCGCCCCCTGCACCAGCTTGGCCACGCCGAAGCCCAGGCCCACCGACCCCAGATAGGCGGCGCGGCGCGCGGCCACGTCGCCCAGCGGCATATTACGACGGTACACCGGCAGCCGCAAGCCCAGCGCGGTCTGGCGCAACGGCTGCTCGATGAGGAAGGGCTGGCCCGACGCGCTCACCTGGCCGCTGTCGCGCGCCGCCGCGTTCAATTTCTCGACCACGGGACTGGTCGACAGATCGAGCCCCATTTTCTCGTCCAGCAAATCGGCCGGTTCGACATAGGCCAGCGGCGCGTAGCTGGGGCGGCGCCCGGCGGGATGGATGTCGAAATCGGGATAGCCCCGCGGCGACAGGCTGCGGTCGGCGCGCACCGCCGCGACGAACGCGTCGCGCTGGGCGTCGCTGACCACCGGCGCCCAACTGAGCATGGCGATGGCCGGGAACTGGCGCGGCAAGTCGAGTCCCGCCACGTACTGGTGGAATTGCAGGCGACTGAGGTTGTCGCTGGTCTGGAACAGCGCCACCAGGCCGCGCGTCAGGTCCGAATACGATTTGATGCGCGCCGAAATGGCGTACTGGGTGCTGCGTGCCAGGTTCTCGAAACGCTGGTCGGCGTCGGCCTCGACGATCCGCGCGGCGACGCCGTACAAGGTCGCGCCCAACGCCGTCGCTAAAGTCCAGCCCGCCGCCCAGAACAGCGCGCGCGACCGGATGGCCTTTTTTCTGCTGTTAGCGGAATTAAGCATGCGCCATCACTTTATTCTTTCGGGATAGACAACAAATCTCAAAAACTTTTGCATCACAGCAGCATACTATTAATGCCGTCCGGTAACCAGCGAAACAATTTGAGAGATTTGGTGAGAACAACGGAACCATATGCCAGCAAGGGCGCTCTAACTGATGAGCTTGTAACACTCATCGTCGAAGGAGCGCATCATGCCTGCCAAATCTGTTGTATCTGCAACTGTGTTAATGGGTTTTTGCTGCATCATCGGCGCCGCGCCGGGGATCGGCGACGCCAAGGCATCCGACCACCGCGAATTCGACGCCGTCCTGCAAACGCCTTTTCATGCCGACAGCAAGGGCATGCGGACCATTACACTGCATTTTCACTACCCGGATAGTGAGCAAACGCAACAAGTGCGTTGGCAATTGGAATTATTACGCGCGGATGGACGCGTGCTGAGGCGGTGGAAAGGCCGGCGGCAGCTCGCCGCGGCGGCGGTGGCGGTGCCGATCCGCTGGAACGGCCGCGCCCGTTTT
>DATMSN010000601.1:0-4983 GCA_035565375.1 Duganella sp.
GCGCATCGTGCGGGCCATGCAACGCCTCGTCGGCCATCACCGCCACCGCGAACCGCCGCGCCAGCCGCGCCATGGCCGCCACGTTTTCCGCCTTCACCGGCTGCTCGACCAGATCGACGCCGCCCGCCTCCAGCGCCGCCATGCCCTCCACCGCTTCCAGTTCGCTCCAGGCCATGTTCACATCGACCCGCACGCTGACCGCGTCGCCCAGCGCCTTCTTAATCGCCAGCACGTGCGCCACGTCCTCCCCGACGGCGCGGGCGCCGATCTTCAGCTTGAAGATGCGGTGGCGCTTCAGCTCCAGCATCATTTGCGCCTCGGCGATGTCCCGGGCGGTGTCGCCGCTGGCCAGGGTCCAGGCCACCGGCAGCGCATCGCGCACCCGGCCGCCCAGCAGTTCGCTGAGCGGAACGCCGATCCGGCGCGCCTGCGCGTCCAGCAAGGCGGTTTCGATCGCGCACTTGGCGAAGCGGTTGCCCTGAATGACCTTGCGGATCTTCGCCATCGCCTTCGCCACCTGGCTGGCCTCCATGCCGATCAGCAGCGGCGCGATGTGGGTGTCGATATTGACCTTGATGCTCTCCGGGCTCTCCTCGCCGTAATTCAGGCCGCCGATGGTGGTGCCCTCGCCCCAACCCTCGACGCCGTCGGCGCAGCGCACCCGGACCAGCACCAGCGTTTGCGTGTTCATCGTCGCCACCGACAGCTTGTGCGGACGTATCGTCGGCACGTCGGCGAGGATGACTTCTATGTTCTGGATCATATTTAATTTGTATAATGAATCGGAATAAGTACACAATATGCCGTTCAAACGGGGGCGTCCAACACTGAGTTGGTATGATCTCCATACCCAACAGGTATGAAAGGGGATTGACCATGGAGCTACGCCACCTGCGCTATTTCGTCGCCGTCGCCGAAGAGAAAAACTTCACACGGGCCGCCAAGCGCTTGTTCATCGCCCAACCTCCGCTAAGCCGGCAAATCCAGCAGCTGGAAGAGGAGCTGGGTGTGGAGCTGATCGAAAAAGGATCGCGTCCGCTGCGCCTGACCGAGGCCGGGACCTTCTTCCACGCCCATGCGCAGGAGCTGCTGGCCAAGGCGGCCGAGCTCAAAACGATGACGCAGCGGGTCGGCAAGATCGACCGCACGCTGTCGATGGGCTTCGTCGCCTCGACTTTGTATGGCCTGCTGCCGGACATCGTGCGCCACTTCCGCGAGCAGTACCCGACGGTGGAAGTGACCTTTCACGAAATGACGACGATGCAGCAGTTGAAGGCGCTGAAGGAAGGGGTCATCGATGTCGGCTTCGGCCGGGTGAAAAGCGAGGACCCCAATATCCGCCGCATCGTGCTGCGCGAGGAGCGGCTGATCGTGGCGCTGCCGGCCGGCCATCCGCTGGCGCTGTCGGACACCCCTCTCAGCCTGGTGGACCTGCTGATGGAGACGCTGATTATCTATCCCAAGGCGCCGCGTCCCAGCTTTGCCGACCAGGTGCTGGGCGTGTTCAGCGAGCGTTCCATCCTGCCGCACAAGATCATGGAGGTGCGCGAGCTGCAGATCGCCATCGGCCTGGTCGCCGCCGGCGAGGGCGTGGCCGTGGTGCCGGACAGCGTGCAGGGCATGAAGCGCAATAACGTCGCCTACCGCACCCTCACCGACCGCCACGCGGTGTCGCCGGTGATGTTCAGCGTCCGAAAAATGGACACCTCCGAGGAGCTGCGCAATATGCTCGAGACGATCTACGACGTCTACGACCGCGCCGGCATCTCGTACATACGCGAGTCGCTATAATTCGACCCGCAATCCTGTCATGTCATAGTCATAAGAATCGGGTAGCATATCGGGGCGCATAATAGGCTGTGCCGTTTTGCCAACTCCTTCCACCTGACGACGAATCAACATGACAAAGAAACTGTCCTTGCCCGTACTCGCTATCGCGACCACCTGTTTCGCCTTGCACGCCGGCGCGGCCGCCGCTCCCGCCGCGACGATCACCAACGCCGCCCAGCCCAAGCTGGTCGTGGTGCTGGTGGTGGACGGGCTACCGAATGAACAGGTGCAGCGCTACCGCGATCAATTCGGCGAGGGCGGCTTCCGCCGACTGCTGGACCAGGGCGCGTCGTTCAGCAACGCGCACCAGGCACACGGCGTGACCGTCACCGCGATCGGCCACAGCGCCGTGCTGACCGGCGCCTACCCCTACGTCCACGGCATCATCGGCAACAACTGGATCGACCCGGTCACCAAAAAATCGGTCTACTGCACCGAAGACACCAACTACACCTACATCGGCGAGCACACCGATCCAAGCGACGGCACCGCGCCGACCAAGCTGCGGGTCGACACGCTGGGCGACCAGCTGCGCTACGCCACGGGCGAACGCAGCAAAGTCGTCGCCGTCTCGGGCAAGGACCGCGGCGCGATCCTGTTGGCCGGTAAAACCGGCACCGCCTACATGTACATGGAACAAACCGGTAACTTCGCCAGCAGCACCTTCTATATGAAGTCGCACCCGGGGTGGGTGCAGGCATATCAGGCGACCAAACCGCAGGACCGCTACTACGGCAAGACCTGGGCGCCGCTACTGCCGGAAGCGGCGTACGCCGGCGACGCCAGCGAGGAATTGACTCCGGCCAAGCCGGGTGGCCACAACCGCCTGCCCTACACCTACTACAGCGAGAGCGGCCAGATCGACTCCGGCTACTACAACAACCTGAAAACCGGTCCGTTCCTCGACCAGTTGACGCTGGACTTCGCGCGCGCCGCGATCGAAGGCGAAAACCTCGGCCGCAATCCGGCCGGCGTGCCGGACCTGCTGGGTGTCAGCCTGTCGGCGCACGATTACGTGAACCACGCGTTCGGACCGGAGAGCAAGCTGTCGCACGACCACCTGCAACGGGTCGACCGCATGCTGGCGCAGTTCTTTACCTATCTGGACAAGCGGGTGGGTATGGACAACGTGCTGGTGGTGCTGACGGCCGATCACGGCTTCGCCAACACGGCCGAATTCTCGCAGTCGCGCCATCTGGACGCGCAGCGCATCAAGGGCGATCAGTTGATGAAGGATCTGGGGCAGCACCTGTCGGATAAATTCGGCGGCGCCAAGCTGCTGACCGCGTGGTCGCTGCCGAACATCCATCTGGACTACGCGCAGATCGACAAGAGCGGCTTGCGCCGCGAGGATGTGGAAAACGCCGCCGCCCAGTATCTGCTGGGGCAGAAAGGCATCGCCGACGTCTTCACCCGCACGCAGTTCGAAAGCGGCGCCGTGCAGGGTACGCGCATCGCCACCTTGATGCGCCGCGCCTGGAACCGCGAAGCGTCGGGGGACCTGATGGTGATCACCAAGCCATACTGGTACTTCGGCTACGGTGACGCCGGCACCACCCACGGTTCGCCGTACGCGTACGACACCAACGTCCCGCTGCTCATCATGGGCAAGCGCTGGATCAAGCCGGGCAACTACGGACAATACGCGGAAGTGGTCGACATCGCGCCGACCCTGGCCAACATCCTGCGCGTGCGTCCGCCGGCCGGCGCCGAAGGCCGCGTGTTGACCGAGACGCTGCGCTGATCAAGCACGGGCCGTTGGCGGCTCAATTCAAACCGGCGAGATACTGATTCAAATGCTCGAAATTGAGCGGCTTTGAAAAATGGTGGGTAAAGCCGGCCGCCATCGCCTTGCGCGCCGACTCGCCATCGGCCGAACCGCTCAACGCGATGATCGGCAATGCCTGGGTCCCGGGCATGCGCCGGATCGCCCGCACCGCCCCGTAACCATCCATCCACGGCATGCCCAGATCCATGATGATCGCCTTCGGCATGGCGTCGCGCACCGAGTCGCAAGCCTCGTAACCGTTGTGCGCCGACGACGTCTCGTAGCCGTGACACCGCAGCAGCGCCGACAGCGACTCCACCACATCGATATTGTCGTCGACGACCAGTACCTGATTTACGTTTGCCATGTTTGCCTCGTTATTGATGAGTTCGATAAGCCATCCTAACAATGCCCATACGCAATGTATGTTCGCTACCGCACCCTAGGCCGACGGCCGGAAAACCGAAATTTGTCGCCAATGGAAGGGCTTCCAGCTATAGTTGCCACTCCCTCGTTATTGGCCAAAAGACATGAAAAAATTCGGTATGTTGTTGATCGCCGCCAGCGCGTTCGCCTACTCGGTTCCCGCCGTCGCGCCGCGCGCCACCACCGCCGCCGGCGTGGTGCAAGGCACGCTGGAAGCCTCCGGCGTGACATCGTATAAAGGCATCCCGTTCGCCGCGCCGCCGGTCGGCGATCTGCGCTGGAAGGCGCCGCAACCGGCGCAGAAGTGGAAAGGCGTGCGCAAGGCCGACCACTTCGGCCCGCGCGCGATGCAGCTGCCGCTGTTTGGCGACATGGTGTTCCGTTCCGACGGCGTGAGCGAGGACTGCCTGTACCTGAACGTCTGGACGCCCGCCAAATCGGCGAAAGCGAAGCTGCCGGTGCTGGTGTATTTCTACGGTGGCGGTTTCGCCGCCGGCGACGGCTCCGAGCCGCGCTACGACGGCGCGAGCATGGCCGCCAAGGGCATCGTCACGCTGACCGTCAACTACCGCCTCAACGTGTTCGGCTTCCTGGCCCATCCCGAATTGAGCGCCGAATCGCCCAACAAGGCGTCCGGCAACTACGGCCTGATGGACCAGGCGGCGGCGCTGAACTGGGTGAGGAAAAATATCGCGGCTTTCGGCGGCGATCCGTCGCGCGTGACCATCGCCGGCGAATCGGCCGGCTCGTGGTCGGTCAGCGCGCAGATGATTACGCCGCTGTCGAAAGGCCTGATCGCCGGCGCCATCGGCGAGAGCGGCTCGCTGCTCGGCCTCCATCCACCGGCGCCGCTGGCCGACGCCGAAAAGGCCGGTGCCGCCTTCGCCGAAAAAATCGGCTCGCCAACGCTGGCCGCGCTGCGCGCGCTGCCGGCGCAACAGCTGCTCGAGACGCTGCGC
>DATMSN010000602.1:0-2157 GCA_035565375.1 Duganella sp.
CGGCGGGCGTGCGCAGTTGCGAACAGGCGGCCAGCGCGCACAGTAAAGCGGCGCCGGTCAGCCCGCGCAGCGCGGTGGTCAATGAAGTCTTTGATGTGTGATGGAAGGGCGTCATTTGGCCGTCATATTGTAAGATTATTATGCGTTCGCTGGTCCCAGCGTGCTCCAGTTGGTCGCCGCGCCCAAGCAGGCGCGGGATTTCACAAAGCACGACTCAGCAGGCTCGCCGGTGGCCTGAAACACCGGCACCATCCTACCTAAGTTTTCGACTTAATGAAGTCCTAAGCCTGACTTGGCCGATAACTGGCAAAGTACTACCCATAGCGCGCGGTTCAGCCGAGCGCCAGGTTGCCGGACCCCTACAGCCCGGCACAAATTTCGTTCAGGCGGCACCATCGCCGCCGGACACCGTCCATCCCCACGCTCTCGAGCGTTTTACGACCAGTATCATCTCACGATGACGCTGGTTTTTTTTGCCTTTTCCGTTGTCGATTTTTTATCGCGGGCCGCTGCAGCGCTGTTTAAATCGGGCTATCATCTGCTTACACAAACAACAAGTTAAGGCAGAGACAATGATCGACCTGTACACCGCCGCCACGCCGAACGGCCACAAGATCTCCATCGCGCTCGAGGAACTCGAGCTGACCTACACGCTGCACGCGCTGGACCTGTCGGCCAATGAGCAGAAGCAGCCATGGTTCCTGGCGATCAATCCGAACGGCCGCATCCCCGCCATCATCGACCGCTCCGAGGACAATTTCGCCGTGTTCGAATCCGGCGCCATCCTGATCTACCTGGCGGAGAAAACCGGTGAGCTGATGCCGGCCGATTTCAAGGGCCGCTCCAAAGTGCTGCAATGGCTGATGTTCCAGATGGGCGGCGTCGGTCCGATGATGGGACAGGCCAACGTGTTCTACCGCTATTTCCCGGAGAAGATACAGCCTGCGATCGATCGCTACCAGGGCGAGAGCAAGCGCCTGTTCCGCGTGCTCGACGGCCATCTGGCCGATAACGAATACCTGGCCGGCGACTATTCGATCGCCGATATCGCCAACTTCGCGTGGGTCAACATCCACAACTGGACCGGCATCCCGGTCGACGATCTGCCGCATCTGCAGCGCTGGCTGGCGTCGATCCGCGAACGGCCGGCCGTCAAGCGCGGCTTGATGCTGCCGCCGCGCGCGGAGCGCACCACGCCGGAGGAACTGGAGCAGGTGGCGGTCGAGGCGCGCAAGATGCTCGAGACCGGCCAGTCGCGCTCCGGCGGCGTGTGAAGCATCGCGCTAAATTCTAGGCCACCCGCTTGTACCAGGGCTGGTGCGGGAAGACCTGCTTGTAGCTGCGCGCCAGCGGGTCGTCGTCGTCGAGCGGGCGGTCCAGCACCAGCATGCCCGATTGCGCCAGGCTGTCGTCGAACAGCCGCAGCACGCGCCGCCGCAGCGGCGGGCCGAAGTCCGGCAGCGCGCGGGCGGCCAGTATCATCTGGAATTCGTTGAACGAGGCGTCCGTCACCAGGTTGTACTGCGCCCACGTGATGCGGCTGCGCAGATGCGGCAGCAGCACGGCGCGCGTGCCTTCCGCGTTCACCTCGAAATAGTCGATCAGGCTGCCCACGCCGCCGCTTTTCATATAGTTACCTTGCAGCTCGCTCAAACGCGCCATCGGCAGGCTCGCCTCCAGGGCTTCGGCCAGCAGGGCGTCGCTGGCGACGGTGGCGTAGATTTCCGTGCGTGGCCCCAGCTGTTCCTGCTCCAGCAGGATGGCCAGCGTCCACGCTTGCTGCGCGCCCGCGCAATCGGCCAGCCAGACGCGCGGCACGGCGGCGCCGTGCAGGCAGACGCCCAGCGACATGCGCAGCAGCGCGATTTCCGACGCGTCGTCGAACATCCGCGCCGGGTCGACATACAGCGCTTTCAACAAGGCGTTGTAGGCCGCCGGATCGTGCAGCACCTTCGCCTGCAGCGCGGAGATGGTCGGCGTGGATAGTTCCGCCATCATCAGCCGCACCTTGCGGCGCACCGGATCGCGCTCGTAGCCACGGTAGTCGTAGCCGTGGCATTGGAACAGCGCTTCGAGCAGCAGCTCGAGCTCCAGTTCCTCCACCGACGACGGCGAGTGGCGCCGCGCCGTCGGGACGGCTGCCGCGGCGTGGCCACT
>DATMSN010000603.1:0-2745 GCA_035565375.1 Duganella sp.
TCCACCGCCTCGTTGATGACGACGCGGTATGGAATCTCCAGGTTGTTCTTCAGCTCGAACGCGCCGATCAGCAGCACCGCGTGCTCGATCGGGGACAGTTCGGAGATGCCGCGGTCGACCAGCGGCGCGAACGTCTCGCGCAGGGCCACGGAATCCTTGATCGCGCCGTACAGCAGCACGGTGAAGTGGTCGCCGTCGGCCTTGTCGAAGCCGTGCGCGCCACGGATGTTGTTCACCACGGTGGCGGCGTCTTCATTGTTCAGCAGCCACTGATATAAACCCTGCAACGCGAACTCGCGTGCGCGGTGACGCGGCGTGCGACTCTTGCTGGGGTTGGCGTGCAAAATTTTATCTGTCATGGTTGTACCTGTTCTTAATTACTTGGTGCTATTTCAAAAATGCGGTTTTGTCGGCGTGCCCGTGGGTCATGCTTGGGCCGCCGACGGAGCTTGGCGGATTACGCTGCGCTAATCCGCCCTACGTGGTTCCGTAGTTTATTCGCTTCGTGGTGCTGAATTTACTCGTCGTCGCCCTGGTCCTGGCTCAGCTCTTCGAGCGCGATCGTCAGGTTGGCCATTTCGACCGCCACGCGCGCGGCGTCGGCGCCCTTGACCGCCATGCGGGCTTCGGCCTGCTCGTCGTTCTCGGTGGTCAGGATCGCGTTGGCGATCGGAATACCGTAATCGAGGCCGATGCGGGTGATGCCGGCGCCCGATTCGTTCGACACCAGCTCGAAGTGGTAGGTCTCGCCGCGGATGACCGCGCCCAGCGCGATCAGCGCGTCGAACTGCTGCGACTCGGCCATCTTCTGCAGCACCAGCGGCACTTCCAGCGCGCCCGGCACGGCCACGTGCAGCACGTCCTCGTCGGCGACGCCCAGGTGCTTGAGTTCAGCCAGGCAAGCGGACAGCAAGCCGTGGCAGACGTCCTCGTTGAATCGCGCCTGGACGATGCCGACGCGCAAACCGTCGCCGGACAAATTGGTTTCGTAGCTTCCTACCGTCATGATGAGCCTCTTTAATATGGGTGTGTTAGTTCGGTTTGGCCATGTAGCCGGTCACTTCAAGATCGAAGCCTGTCATCGACGGCATCTTGCGCGGGCTGGCCAGCAGCTGCATCTTGCAGACGCCGACTTCCTTCAGAATTTGCGCGCCGATACCGTAGCTGCGCAGGTCCATGCTGGCCGCGCGGCCTTTCGGTTTGGTCTCCGGCTTGTCGAGCGCCTGGAACTGCGCGAAGAACTGTTCGGCCGTCTCCTCGCAGTTGAGCAGCACGATCACGCCGCGCTCGGCGGCCTTGACCGCCGCCAGCGACGACGACAGGTTCCACGAGTGCGTGGTCGCCTCCGACTCGAGGATGTCGAGGATCGATACCGGCTGGTGCACGCGCACCAGGGTCTCCTTGCTCTTCTCGATCTGGCCGTGTACCAGCGCCAGGTGGGCCGAGCCGCTCGGCTTGTCGCGGTAGGCGATCATGCGGAACTCGCCCTGCGCCGTCTTGAGCTGGCGCTCGCCGATCTTCTCGACCAGCGACTCGTTGCGGCTGCGATAGTGGATCAGGTCGGCGATGGTGCCGATCTTCAGATTGTGTTCCCTGGCGAACTCCAGCAGATCGGGCAGGCGCGCCATCGTGCCGTCGTCCTTCATGATCTCGCAGATCACCGAGGCCGGCGTCAGGCCGGCCATCGCGGTCAGGTCGCACCCGGCTTCGGTATGGCCGGCGCGCATCAGCACGCCGCCCTTTTGCGCCTTCAGCGGGAAGATGTGGCCGGGCTGGACGATGTCCGACGGCTGCGTGTCCTTGGCCACGGCCACCTGGATGGTCTTGGCGCGGTCGGCGGCGGAGATGCCGGTGGTCACGCCCTCGGCCGCCTCGATCGAGACGGTGAAGTTGGTGCCGAAGGCGGTGCCGTTGCGGGTCGACATCATCGACAGGTGCAACTGGTCGCAGCGCTCTTCGGTCAGCGTCAGGCAGACCAGGCCGCGCGCGTGCTTGACCATGAAATTGATGGCTTCCGGCGTGACGAAATCCGCCGCGAGCACCAGATCGCCTTCGTTTTCCCGGTCCTCTTCATCGACCAGGATCACCATGCGGCCAGCGCGCAATTCGGCGACGATTTCTTCGGTGCTGGAAATTGACATTTTTAATCCTTGGGAACTAAGCGAGAACAGCCCGCTATTTTAAAGGATTTACGCCTTCCCCACCGTAAACAGCCGCTTTTATCCGCCAAATCGCCGACTCGCCGGCCCATGATATTTACTTATTACAAACATTACAGGCAATCCGCGGCGAACGCCGGAACGATTCCCTCTCAGCGCAAGGCCAACTGGCCGGCGCCGCCGAGGCCGTGGCGGCCGCCGGTCCGGAACACGCTGACGGCCTTGCTCAGGCGCGCGGCCTCGTCCTGCATGCTCAGCGCGGCGGCGGAGGCCTGCTCGACCATGGCCGCGTTCATGCGGGTCGAGTTGTCCATCTCGGCAATGACCTGGTTGATGCTGTTGAGGCCGGTATTCTGCTCGCGCGTGGCAGCCGTGATTTCGTTCATGATCTGCGCCACTTCCTTGATCGACTTGACGATGTCGGTCATGGTCGCGCCGGCGTCGTCGACCAGCTTGCTGCCGGTGTTGACCTTGTCGACCGAGTCGCTGATCAGCACGCTGATTTCCTTGGCGGCGGCGGCCGAGCGCTGGGCCAGGTTGCGCACCTCGGAGGCGACCACGGCGAAGCCGCGGCCCTGCTCGCCGG
>DATMSN010000604.1:0-4209 GCA_035565375.1 Duganella sp.
GCCGCCTGCGCGGCCGCCGCGTCGCCGTCGACCAGCGGGCGCAGGATCGCCAGGTGCTCCTGCAGCGCGTACTGGTTGCGCGGGATCTCGTCGCGCTTGTCCCATTGATAGTGGTAGTGGTAGACCATGGCCACGACGTCGTTGAGGTTTTCGGCGAAGCGGTTGTCCAGCAGCCCGATCAGGAATGTGTGGAACTCGCGGTCGAGCGCGGGGAATTCCGCGTGGCTCTCGGCCGGCTCGCGGCCCAGCGCCTCGTGGCGCGCCAGCAGCTCGCGCAGCCGGGCGAACGCCGGGTCGTCCGGCGCCATCTCGCCGATGCGCTCGATCGCCCTCAGTTCGAACATCTCGCGCACCTCGCCCAGCTCCTCGGCGTATTTGGTGTCGAAGGCGCACAGGCGCCAGCCGCCGCGCGGGTTCTTCTCGATCATGCCGTTGCGCGAAAAACCGATCAGGAACTCGCGCACGGCGATCGTGCTCACGCCGGCCGCGCGCGACAGCTCCACCTCGGTGAATTCCGCCCCCGGCGGCAGGTCGCGCTCGTAGATGCGCTCCATCAGCACTTGCTGCAGCTGCTCGGTGGCGCTGTGCAGTTCGGCCACGTCGAAGTAGTCTTCCGGGCGGGGCTTGCGCAGCAGGTGGCGCTGCTTCATGCCCGCGATCAGTCCATGCCCGGCCAGGTGGGCCAGCGCGCTGCGCACGGCGGTGCGGCTGCTCGCCGCGATCTCGGCCATCCGCATTTCGGTGGGCAAGGGGTCGCCGATAGCCAGGTGGTTGGCCGCGTGGTCCAGAAGCAGGTTGATGCTGCGCCGTGTGGTGATGGGAAGTTTGGCCATGTTTGTGGGGCGGGGCGCCATCGCGGCGGACAAGGAAAGGAAGCTATTTTACCTCCAAGCCCGCGCCGCGCCAGCGGGTGGCGCCATGGGCGGCGCTTGAACGCGCATCAAATGTTTTGAATAGATAGGATACACCACGACCGGTCGGCGCGTGCGGCGGGCTTTTTTATCAACTGGAACAAGGATGGACAACGGTGCCGCTGGAGGCGGGCGGAGGGGGAACACCGGGCCATGATGCGCCCCGTGTTCCGTATGGATCGAGCCCGGGCGGGCAAAGGCCGCGCCGGCTTGCGCCGACGCGGCGGTTGTCGATCAGAAGGTGTAACCGGCCGACACGCGGAAGCTGCGACCCGGATCGAACCAGGCCCGGCCCGTGTTGCCGATGGACTGCTGACTCGTTTGCCGCGTCACGGTGTTGGTCAGGTTGCTGACATTGAAGCTGCCATAGATGTGGTCGGTGAACCTGTAGTTGAAGCCCGCATCCCACTGGCCCACGGCCTCCTGCCAGGTCGGCAGCCCCCACTTCACGTCCGTCGGCGCGACGCCGCCGTTGGCGGCGATGCGTGCCGGATCGGCGCTGGTGCCGTTGTCGCCCGACGCGCCATAGACACCCGTCGCCAGCAAGGTGCGGCCGCGCCAGCTATAGGCCAGGCGTGCCGAAATCGGCCCGCGGTCGTACATGAACCCCAGGTTGAGGGCGTTCTTCGACATATACGGCACCGGCAAGTCCTTGAAGGGCAAGCCGTTGGTGTCGCAACCGTAGAGGCTTGCGGCGACCGAAGCGGAGGAAGGGCAATACTGCATGTTGAACGGGTGATACAGCGTCTGCTTGCCGTCTATGTAGGTATAGTTGGCGGAGATGCCGAACCCCTTCGCCCAGTCCGGCAACCGGTCAGCCAGGAAAGGAACCTTATCCAGGTAGGTCGAGCCGGCCAGTTCAATGCCGGCCAGCCAAAGCTTGGCCGCGTTCGCCGGTCCGGAGATCACGAAATCCTGATCGTTGCCGGCCACGTCCTTGACGGTTCGGGTATACGTTTCGGTCATGATAATGTCTTTGACCTTTTTATAGAACAGCCCGGCGGTCAGCGACTGCCCGCTGTTCGGATACCATTCCAGCGAGATATCGAAGTTGTTCGACTTGAGCGGTTTCAGCTTCGCATTGCCGTCATTGGTGCCGGTGTAGGTGACCGAGTCGATGATCCTGGGATTGGAAGGGTTCTGATTGAGCTTCTGGTCCAAGGTGATGTATTCCTGCAACTGGTCGAAGCCGGGACGGGAAACGCCCTGCGACAGCGCGATGCGGGACTGCAGCTTGTCCGTCAGGCTCAGCTTCAGGTTCAGGCTGGGGATCACGTCGATGTGGTTGTTCTTGGAATCGAGCGGCTCGTCGATCACGCCGAACCGGGGCAGGCTCGGCGGCGTGGTTTCGCTATACGACGGCTTGAATACCGTGTAACCGTGGGCCACGGTGTCGGTCCTGACCACCCGCACGCCGAGATTGCCATCGACGGGGTACTTCCACTGGTCGAAGCCGAAACGCAAGGTGCCGTAGACGGCCTGGGTACCTTCGTTATGCTTGCTGAGGTACTTCGGATTGGTCGGGTCGTAGCCGTCCGGCTTCCAGTCGGCGATACCGGAGATGGCCGAACAATCGGTATTGCCGCCCTTGATCGCATTGTCGTCCATGCAATTGTAGCGCAGCGCTTGCAACAGGTTTCTGTACGCGGCCGGTTTGTCCTTCACCATGGCCATGGTCGGCACGATGATCGTTGGCGGCGCATTCATCCTGCCGTTGAAGAAGTTGGGGAACGCGAATTGTTCGACATTGCCGAGGGCCGCGTAGCGCGGGTCGCTCAGATAGCCGAAGTTACTCCGTTGCCAACCAAGACCGCTCGGGTCCGGCAGTTGCCCCGCCACCTTGGTCGGTTGCACGCCCCAGGACTCGGAGTAGGATTTCCAACCGGTTCCGCTGTTTTTGTATTTGGTCGAGGAGCGCTCCGTCAGCCGCACGCCAAAGCGCACATCGCGCAGCACCGGGTGGTCGAAGACGAATTTGCCATCGGTCTTCCACGCGTACAGGTCGCCCTTGGCCTTGTTGCGGTCGGGCTGCGAGATATCCCAGAAGTAGTTGTTGGGATTGGCCAGGACATTGCGCGACTTCTCGTCGAAACTGAACGCGGGCCGCGAGCCGGTGACGTCGATGCCCATGCTGGGCACGAAAGTGCCAAGGTTGAGCATGCCAAAATCGCCGCTATTGGTGGAATGAACCCACTGCACATCGGTCTGGAAAGACCAGCGCTCATCGACCTGCCACTTGAAGTTCCAGGCCAATTCGCGGGTGCGTCCTTTCACGTCGCTGTAGTTGCGGGTGGTGCCCATTTTCAGGCCGCCGTCGGCGAACTGGTTCGCGCCTTGCCCGCCGAGCGGATAGCTCAGGGTGCCCGACTGGAAGACACCGTTGCTGTCGTACTTGGCGTCGGTATATTTGGTCAGGTAGGCGTTTTCGCCGCCCAGGAAGATGCTGTTGTCGACGCTGGTTGAATGGAAGGCGGAATCGAAGTAGGTCAGCGACGACTCCTTGCCGTTCTTTTTCCATTGCAACGCGCCATAGAGGCCGGCGCGTTCCGTCTCGCCGGTGCCGGTGCCCCAGGAGGCGCCGACCGGCGCCCACACCGTCTTGCCGGCGACCACGTCGTTGGTCCGCGGGTAGTAGACGGATTGGTTGATCGAGTCGTAGCGGTTCTTGTTTTTGTTGTAGGACACATCGATCAGCGCGCCGACCTCGCCGAAATCGGTGGGCCACCGGTTCGAGTACAGGCCGGAGACGGCCGGCGAATTCTTCTTGCCAAGCACGGTATAGTTGTTCGAGGCGGACAGGGCGCCGAACTGCCCCTTGGCGTCGAACGGCATCCGCGTGCGCAGATTGATTTGGCCGCTGATGCCGCCTTCCACCAGTTCGGCGGAGGGGTTCTTGTACACGTCCACGCCCGACATCAGTTCCGGCGGCACGTCGCCCCAGCTCAATTCGCGTCCGGGCCAGCCCGCCGAGAAGGCTTCACGGCCGTTGAGCGTGGAGGAGCCCCACGACAGGCCGCGGATCTGCACGCCGGAACCCTCGACATCGAATCCCAGGCCGTTGGCGGCCAGATTGGCGCCGGTGCGCGTGCGGTTGCGGTCCATGGTGACCCCCACCACCCGTTGCAGCACTTCGGTGATCGACTTGTCCGGCAGCTTGCCGGCCTCGTCGGCCACGACCGAGTCGACGATCTGCTCGGCCTCCTGCTTGATCCGCTGCGCGGTCTCCAGCTGCCGGCGCTGGCCGGTCACGATGACGGTGGTCGGCTCGCCGTCCTTGGCGGCCGGCTCCGGCGTCGTC
>DATMSN010000605.1:0-3009 GCA_035565375.1 Duganella sp.
CTTCCAGTACCACCACCAGCCGTTCAACTACTTCAGCCAGTTCGCGCCCGGCACCGCCGCGCGCGCCGAGCATCTGCGCGACGCCGGCATGGGCGACAGCCCGATCTCGAACAAATTCATCGCCGACGCCATCGCCGGCAAGCTGCCGGCCGTGACCTTCTACAAGCCGCAGGGGAACCTCAATCTGCACGCCGGCTACTCGGACGTGGAGTCCGGCGACGCCCACATCGCCAACGTGATCGAGCACCTGAAGAAATCGCCGCAGTGGAAGGACATGGTGGTGGTGATCACCTTCGACGAGAACGGCGGCTGGTGGGACCACGTGGCGCCGCCCAAGGGCGACCGCTGGGGACCGGGCTCGCGCATCCCGGCCATCGTGGTCTCGCCGTTCGCCAAGAAGGGCCAGGTCGACCACAGCTTCTACGACACCACGTCGATCCTGCGCTTCATCACCCGCCTGCACGATCTGCCGCTGCTGCACGGGCTGAAGGTGCGCAACGAGGCCTTCGCCGCGCGCCAGGCGACGCCGCCGGGCGACCTGACGGGGGCATTGAGCTTCCGCTGATCGACCTGAAGGCCGCGCCGGTGTGCTACAATCGCGGCTATTACCCCACTGAGCCCGACTCCTGCAGCCGGGCTTTTGTTTTGAGCGGCGCCTTTTCGATGGCGCCGTGGGCACGAGATTTTGAAATGAGAGATAAAAAAGACAACGCCACGTTCGACCTGCCCGGTTTCAGCCCGGCCGCGCCGCTCGAACCGGAAGCGAAGCGTCCACCGGCGCCCCGCGCCAGACGCGCGCAGCTCAAGCAGGAACAACTCGAACTGCTCGAGCCGACCGACGCCAGCGGGCTGCCGGTCTGGGTCCGCGACGAGTCCCTGGACCTGACCGGCCTGCCGGTGTGGGCGCGGAACTAATCAATACCGTATTCACCCCGTAACATCACCACCGCACACAGCATCAGGGCCGGAACGGAGCCTGTTAGACTGTGCTTACGTCCTTTTTGAACAGGCCTGACATCATGACCTCCACCGACACCACCGCGCCCGCCGGCGACAACACCGCCTTCGCCAGCCTGCCGCTGACCGCCGCCTTCCTCGACAACCTCGACTCGCTCGGCTACAAGGAGATGACCACCATCCAGGCGCAAAGCCTGCCGTCGGTGCTGGCCGGGCGCGACCTGATCGCCCAGGCCAAGACCGGCAGCGGCAAGACCGCCGCCTTCGGCATCGGCATCCTGGCGAAGCTGAATCCGGCATGGTTCGCGGTGCAGGCGCTGGTGCTGTGCCCGACCCGCGAGCTGGCCGACCAGGTGGCCAACGAACTGCGCCGCCTGGCGCGCAGCACCGGCAACGTCAAGGTGCTGGTGCTGACCGGCGGCTCGCCGATGCGCCCGCAAATCGCCTCGCTCGAACACGGTGCCCACATCGTCGTCGGCACCCCGGGCCGCGTGCGCGACCACCTGGGCCGCGCCACCCTGGACCTGTCCAAGGTCGAGACCCTGGTGCTCGATGAAGCCGACCGCATGACCGACATGGGCTTCTACGACGAAATCGCCGGCATCGTCAGCGCCTGTCCGAAGCGCCGTCAGACCTTGCTGTTCTCGGCCACCTATCCGGACGACATCCGCCGCGCCACCGATTCCTTCCTGGCCGATCCGGTCGAGGTGACGGTCGAGGCGCAGCACGACAACAGCAAGATCGAGCAGCTGTTCTTCGAGATCGGCTTCGACCAGCGCACCGCCGCCGTCGGCACGCTGCTGGGCCACTACAAGCCGGCGTCGGCGATCGCCTTCTGCAACACCAAGGTGCAGTGCCGCGAACTGGCCGAGGACCTGCGCGCCAAGGGCTTCTCGGCGCTGGCCCTGTTCGGCGAGCTGGAACAGCGCGAGCGCGACGAGATCCTGGTGCTGTTCTCGAACCGCAGCTGCTCGGTGCTGGTGGCCACCGACGTCGCCGCGCGCGGCCTCGACATCCCCAACCTGGAGGCGGTGATCAACGTCGACGTCTCCAAGGACACCGAGGTGCACATCCACCGCATCGGCCGCACCGGCCGCGTCGGCGAAAAAGGCCTGGCGCTGTCGCTGTGCGCGCCCAACGAGAAGAAGTGGGTCAAGCTGATCGAGGAATACCAGGGTTCCAAGGCCGAGTGGTTCGACCTCGATAGCCTGGACGGCGGCGACTACGGCGTCGATCCGGCGCCGATGATGACCTTGGTGATCTCGGGCGGCAAGAAGGACAAGCTGCGTCCGGGCGACCTGCTGGGCGCGCTGACCGGCGACGCCGGCCTGAGCAAGGAACAAGTGGGCAAGATCAACGTGTTCGAATTCCAGACCTACGTCGCCCTCGACCGCCGCGTCGCCTACGAGGCGTTCGACCGCCTGAGCAAGAACAACCCGCTGGGCGGCGACTTCGGCGCCATCAAGGGCCGCAACTTCAAGATGCGCTTCATCGAGGTGTAACGCGCGGCCGCTAGCGACGCTCGACGTCGGGCAGCAACACGGTCAGCACGCCGAGCAGCGGCAGGTAGGAGCACAGCTTGTACACGTAAGCGATGCCGGCGACATCGGCGATATGCCCCATGGCGGCGGCGCCGATGCCGCTGACGCCGAACATCAAGCCGAAGAAGATCCCGGCGATCATGCCGACCTTGCCCGGCATGAGCTCCTGCGCGAACACCACGATGGCGGAGAACGCCGACGAGATCACGAAGCCGATCACCACGCTCAGTATCGCGGTCCACAACAGGTCCACGTACGGCAGCATCAGCGTGAACGGCGCGGCGCCGAGGATGGACATCCAGATCACCCGCTTGCGGCCGATGCGGTCGCCGATCGGGCCGCCCATGAAGGTGCCGGCCGCCACCGCCGCCAGGAACAGGAACAGATACATCTGCGCCGACGCCACCGACAGGCCGAATTTATCGATCAGGTAGAAGGTGTAGTAGCTGCTCAGGCTGGACATGTAGATATATTTGGAAAACACCAGCAGCGCCAGCACCGCCAGCGCGCC
>DATMSN010000606.1:0-2995 GCA_035565375.1 Duganella sp.
CCCGCACACGCTGGCATGGCTGGACCACGCCGCGCGCGCCATCGCGCTGACGATCAACAGCGCCAGCTGCCTGCTCGATCTCGACAGCGTGATCATCGACGGCTCGTGCGAACGCGGCCTGCTCGACGAGCTGTTGCCGCAGGTGGAGGCGGCGCTGGGCTACTACAGTTGGGAGGGGGTGTCGCGGCCGTCGGTGCTGGGCGGCACGATCGGTTCGGATGCGCGCGCCATCGGCGGCGCCCTGCTGCCGCTGTACGCCAACTTCGCGCCCGACAACGACTTGTTCCTGAAGTCCGACAAGTAGCAGCGGACCGCCGGCGGCGATCCGCTGGAGGGGGTGTTCAGGGTTTCTTACCCATGTGCGTCCTCAGTTTTTGGTACAGCTGCTCGCCGTCCATGATCCTGGCGAAGTCGTCCGGAACGTCGACCTCCTGCGAGGTCTCGCCCGGGCCGGCGAGCAGCCCGCCGGCCATCTGGCCGGCGATGCGCTTCTCGTTGACATACGTCGCGCCGACGACCGAGCCGTCCGCCTGGGTGATTACGATCATTTTCATGTCAGCCCCCCACCATGCAAGTTGTAATAGCACCAATTCGGCCCGTCGTTGCGGAACGTGACGTAATAGGTGATGTGCCCGTCCGTCTCCATGCGTTCGCCTTGTTGGGTCGCCCACATCAGGGCGCCTGGCGTCCTGACGTCGGCCGTTGCGTATTGCGCTTCTCGATTGTCATAAAAAGTGTACCACCAGGTCTGGGTGGCGCCAGGCGCGATCCAGACCGGGGTGAGAAAGTTGTTGAATGACATATCAGTCTCCCGGTGATTGTCGGCGCAGGACAGCGCCGATCCAAAGTGCCCATCGACGTTCTCGTCTCCGAGAACATTCGCCACATCTCCAGCGGCGATGCCCACCTCCACACTTCAATGGCTCCGGTCGAACCCAAGGCCAGGCGACTTTCCCTCTCGAACAATGACTGTTTCATGTGGAAATCCCTCGTGGCGCGCACCGAAGAATTTCAGTGTATCGAGCCCGGCAGCGTGCAGCTTTGACACCGATTAAAGGCGGACCGGCCACGGCCGCCCTCCCCGGCCTAATAGATCGACGCTTTGCGCGCGGTGTTGCTGATGCCGTACTGGCTGTACCAGACGGTGTTGCCCCAGCTCGTCGTGCCCGACCAATTGGTCAGCAGATCGAGCCAGGCGTTGCCGGCATCGTTGCCCGCCGTCGACCACGCCACGTAGCCGACCCCGAACTGCTGGGCATATTGCATCAGCAGCGGCGCGTCGACCTTCGAGCCGAGATTGTTGTTGCCGTTGTTGTAGTTGTAGCCGAACTCGCCGATCAACAAGGGCAGGTTGTTGCTCTTGTAGTTGTTCATCATGTTGTAGATGTCGTTCGGGTTGTTGAACATGGCGTACGCGTGGACCGAGAACAGCAGGTTGTGCCGTGGATCGTGGTTGAGCAGGTCCCAGCCGTACAGCAGGCCGCCGCTGGCGTCCTGGCCCCACTTGGGACTGTCGATCACGATGGTCGTGGTCAAGCCGGCGTCGCGCAAGGTCGTGATCGGGCGCATGTAGGCGTCGCGCCACTGCAGCGCGCCCATGCTGTTGTCGCCCCACTCGTTGGCGATGTTGACCATGATGGTGCGCTCGTGCTTTTTCAGGATCGCGACGACGTCGGCGCGCGCCCAATAGTTGGCCATGTTCTGGAGCACGGTCGTGTCGTTGCTGCCGGTGCCGTCATGCAGCTCGACGATGGAGACCATTTTCTGCGCCTCGATGGCCGTCAGGATCTGGTCCAGGCGCGACGGCGAGCCGCCCATGGTCCAGACGACGCGTATCAGGTTGGTCTTGCGGCCGGCGAGATTGGCCAACACGTCGTACGCCTGGGTGTCGTACCACGCGTGCGGGTTGTTCACGCCGCGCGCGATGAAGGCATTGCCGTTGGCGTCCTTGAGCACGCTGCCGGCCACGGTAAAGCCCTTGGCCGCCTGCGCGACCACCTTGCACGATTGGTTGTTTTCCCAGCCCCAGCCGTCGCCGTCCGGGTCGGACGCGGCGCTCGCGCAATTGGGCACGACCTTGCAGGACTGGTTGTTCTCCCAGCCCCAGCCGTCACCATCGGGATCGGACGCCGCGCTCGCGCAATTGGGCACGGCCGATGCCTGCCCCGCCGCCGACAAGATGATCGCACCGGCGATCAACCACCGTTTCAGATATTTTTTCATCATGGTCTCCAATATTGTTTTTCAAGGGAAGTCCCCTGTTCAAAGTATATGGAAGCCAATGATGTGAAATTTCGCGGGGATGGTTTTTGCAATTAGTTTAGCGCCGGCCGTGCTAAACGCCGGCGGGATCGGGCTGTACGCTAAACTGCGACTACCAAGGGTAGGTGCATCTCTTCAATCTCAACGACATTGTTCATGCTATTTTCCTTAGTCGGTAATTGCGCGCAACCTGGCGAGCGCATCTTCCACCACATACTCCGGTGCCGTCTCGACTCGCTTTGCTTTTCTTGCTTCCAAGTCCAGCATGCGAATCTGATTAACCAAAGCTACACCTTGCGTCTTCGTGCCCGCACCGCTCAGGGAAGCTGCGAAGCCTGCATGCCGTGCGAAGTCGCCGCCTTGTGTTATTGGCGCGACCAAGACCACGCCCAGCGCGTTGAACGCGCTGGTGGACAGCACTAAAGCGGGCCGCATACCTCTTTGCTCGTGTCCTTCAGTCGGATCGAGGCTGACCATGACAATGTCGCCGCGTCCGAATTTGCTACGGCTCACCACGCTTCACGCCCCACCGGCTTGATTTGGGACCACACTGCCATATCGGCCGGCTCCGCCGCAGAAAGGTCACATTGCGCAACCAAGTCAGCCAGGGCATACGACGGGCGTGCGGCTTTCAGCAGCACGCCTTCGGGCAGCACATTGACACTGAGCTTATCGCCCAAAGTCACCTTGAGCATGCGCAGCAACTCGGTAGGCAAACGCACTGCTGCGCTAT
>DATMSN010000607.1:0-7021 GCA_035565375.1 Duganella sp.
GGGCGCTTCGGCTTTTTTAGCGGCTTGCTTGCTTGCGGGGAGCGGCGCGGCGCCGTCGCGGGAGGGAATCTGGATCGCGATGTCGTCCGACAGCGGCTTGGGTTCGGAATCGAGAATCATCGGCAGGCCAATCACGGCTGCCAGCACCAGCGCGATCGCACCAACCAGGCGGCGGCGCGCGCGTTTCTTTTCAGGCAACACCGGATCGTCCGCCTCGCGATCCTTGGCGCGGCGCGACTTGACCGAGCCGTCCGCCGACGAGGCGCGCTTGGAGCGCGCGCGTTCCATGGCGGCCTGATCATCCGCGCTGGTGTAATAGCCGCTGTCCTGACCGGCGGTCTCTTGCTTGTTTTTACCGAATTTCGAGAACAAGCCCATGCGTGATTTCAGTCCTGTGCGTTCAATGGAGTGAGGATTTTCTCGCCGCCATGACGCCTGCGACCGTGAGGAAAGATCCAAAGACCACAATTCTATCATTCTCCCCGGCCCGGCTCACCGCATTTGCATAGGCCGCCGCCGGATCGTCGAAGATATTGATGGTGCGTTCGGACTTTTCAGGCTGCACGATTTGCACCTTGGCGGCCAGTTCCGAGGCGCTCGCCGCGCGCGGCGACGGCAAGGTCGCCAGGCACCAATGGTCGACGTGCTCGGACATGGCGGCGATGACGCCGTCGATATCCTTGTCGTGCATCGAGCCGAACACGGCGTAGGTGTACGGGTGGAAGCCCATGTTGCCCAGGTTCTGGTTCAGCGCCGACGCCGCGTGCGGATTGTGGGCCACGTCCAGGATCACGGCCGGGCGGCCCGGCAGCACCTGGAAGCGCCCCGGCAACTCCACCGTGACCAGGCCGGTGCGCACTTCCTGCGCGCCGACCGGCAATTCCAGCTTGAGCGCCTCGAGCGCGGCCAGCACGGCCGTGGCGTTGAGGATCTGGTTGGCGCCGCGCAGGCTCGGGTAGGCCAGCGAATTGCGCCGCTGCGAGCGGCCGCCGTAGTTCCACTGCTGCTTGTCGCCCGAATAATTGAAATCGCGGCCCATCAGCCACAGGTCGGCGCCGATGGCGTTGGCGTGGTCGATCAGCGATTGCGGCGGCACCGGGTCGGAGCAGATCGCGGTCTTGCCGGGGCGGAAGATGCCGGCCTTCTCGAAGCCGATTTTCTCGCGCGTGTCGCCCAGGTAGTCGGTGTGGTCGATGTCGACGCTGGTGACGATGGCGACGTCGGCGTCGACGATGTTGACCGCGTCCAGGCGGCCGCCCAGGCCGACCTCGAGGATGACGACGTCCATGCCGGCGCCGGCCAGCAGCTTCATGATGGCCAGGGTGGTGAATTCGAAATACGTCAGCGCGGTATCGCCGCGCGCCGCCTCGACGGCGTTGAAGGCGTCCACCAGCACCGCGTCGCTGGCCAGCTCGCCGTTGATCCTGGCGCGCTCGTTAAAGTCGAGGAAGTGCGGCTTGATGTACAGGCCCACCTTGTAGCCGGCGCGCAGCAGCACCGATTCGAGCATGGCGCAGGTCGACCCTTTGCCGTTGGTGCCGGCCACCATGATGACCGGGCAGCTGAAGCTCAGTTGCAAGCGTTCCTTGACGGCGAGAACGCGGTCCAGGCCCATGTTGATGACGGTTTCGGCGTGGCGCGCTTCAAGCAACGCAAGCCAGGCGGGCAAAGTAGTTGGGAGGTTCGACATGATGGTGACTCTGAAATGGGCAACGGCGCGCAGGCCGGATGATATCCGATTGCGCGCCGTTGTGCCGGGAGTTGATGCCGGTGGTATTGCTTAAGCGATAACTTCGGCCGGCTGGTTTTGCAGCAAGGCCATCAGACGGGCGATTTCTTCGCGCATCTTGCGGCGGTCGACGATCATGTCGACGGCGCCCTTGGTGACCAGGAACTCGGAGCGCTGGAAACCTTCCGGCAGTTTCTCGCGCACGGTGTTTTCGATCACGCGCGGGCCGGCGAAGCCGATCAGCGCCTTCGGCTCGGCGATGACGACGTCGCCCATGAAGGCGAACGAGGCGGACACGCCGCCCATGGTCGGATCGGTCAGCACGCTGATGAACGGCAGCTTCTTCTCGGACAACTTGGTCAGCATGGCGGTGGTTTTCGCCATTTGCATCAGCGACAGCAGGCCCTCTTGCATGCGGGCGCCGCCGGTGGCGGTGATGCAAATGAATGGCACCTTCTGTTCCAGGGCCACTTGCGCGCCGCGCACGAAGCGCTCGCCGACCACGGAGCCCATCGAGCCGCCCATGAATTCGAATTCGAAGCAGGCCACGACGACGGGCATGCTCATGATGGCGCCGCCCATGACGATCATGGCGTCGGTCTCGCCGGTGGCTTCCATCGCTTGCTTGAGGCGGTCGGGGTATTTCTTGCTGTCTTTGAACTTCAACGTGTCGACCGGCAGCGTATCCATGCCAATTTCATAACGTCCGCCGGCGTCGAACAGGCTGTCGAGGCGTTCGCGCGCGCGGATGCGCATGTGGTGGTCGCATTTGGGGCAAACATGCAGGTTCGACTCCAGATCCGTGCGGTACAGGACGGCTTCGCACGATGGGCATTTGACCCACAGGCCCTCTGGCATCGTCTTGCGGGCGGCAACGTCGGAACGCTGGATTCTTGGGGGCAGCAGTTTTTCCAACCAACTCATAAATTCTCCTTGCAGCTAACTTGTGGCCGAAGTGTAGCCGTTTCTTGTACGCCTGTCGAACATTGCAATACAATAATTTTTAGCTTTCGTCATGGAATTCGGCGGGATTTAGAGGGAATCCACTACGCCGTTGTCTCGGCTTCCTCGTCCGCGGCAGGCATATGGATGGGGATATGAATGCCGGTGTCGGCGATGTGACGAAGGTAGATCTCCATGACATGTTCAGGCGGTAAGCCCAGTCCATCGCCGATTCGTCCGAAGTACTCGATGACCCGATGGGCCAATTTCAGCTGTACATCCCTGCCGATAGCCTTCACCCAAGGAGTATCGATCACCACGCAATTCTTTACGTCAAAGTCTTCGTCGCACATGTCGGCCTCACCTATAAAGTTTCGACTCCGATCTTGTCGCCAATCGAGCCGAGAAAATACGAACACGGTCTGAGCCGCGATAACAATGACAAACCAGCAAAATCCTAGTCCCGCCGCTTCGTCCGATCGCCCAAAATCGATCCTCGCCATTGGAATGCAGCAAATCGGCCATGACGACGAGACGCGGATCGTCAAAAATGGTGCTGGCTTCCTCGAAGCTTATCCCGTGCTTGCGGAGATTGTCTTTTGCCTTGCGTTGATCCCATTCAAAGCGCACGACCGCTCCCCTTCAACATAGTCAGTACTTAACTATGTATCAAGGTGAGCGGTCGGAATTTGATGGTGGCCAAGCGGCCGGCGGGAGTTACGGTCGCCCGGGACCGATCAGGCGTCGAGGGCGCTGCGGATATCGCTGACGAAGGCTTGCACGGCCGCGACCGAACCTTCCGCGCCGTGCTTTTCGATCTCCTGCACGATGCGGCTGCCGATGACGACCGCGTCGGCCACCTCGGCCACCGCGCGCGCCGTGGCGCCGTCGCGGATGCCGAAACCGACGCCGATCGGCAATTGCACGTGCTGGCGGATCGCCTTCAGGCGCTCGGCCACCTGCGCCGTGTCGATGTTGCCCGCGCCGGTCACGCCCTTGAGCGAGACGTAATAGCTGAAGCCACCACCCACCTTGGCCACCTGCTGGATGCGCTCCTCGGTCGAGGTCGGCGCCAGCAGGAAGATCAGATCGAGCTCGGCCGCGCGCATGGCGGCGGCGAACTCTTCGCACTCCTCCGGCGGATAGTCGACCACGATGGCGCCGTCGGCGCCGACCTCTTTCGATTTTGCGATGAAGGCGTCGGGGCCGATGCGCTCGATCGGGTTCGCGTAGCCCATCAGCACCACCGGCGTGGTCTGGTTGGTCTTGCGGAATTCGGCGACGTACTCGAATACGTCGCGGATGCCGACGCCGAACGCCAGCGCCCGCTCGCAGGCGCGCTGGATGACCGGTCCCTCGGCCATCGGATCGGAAAACGGCACGCCGAGTTCGAGGATGTCGGCCCCGCCCGCGACCAGCGCGTGCATCAGCGGAACGGTGAGCGCGGGCGCCGGATCGCCGGCGGTGATGAAGGTGACGAGCGCGGTTTTTTGGTTCGCCTTCAGGGCGGCGAAGGTTGCTGCGATTCTGGACATGTTTTTTCCTTGGTAGAGTTGTTATGTGGATTAGTTGAAGTTCAAACCCATCCGCTCTGCCACGGTATGCATGTCCTTGTCGCCACGGCCCGACAGGTTGGCCAGAATGATCTTATCCTTCGGCAGCGTGGCCGCCAGCTTCACCGCGTACGCCAGCGCGTGCGACGATTCCAGCGCCGGGATGATGCCCTCGATGTGGCAACAATCGTGGAAGGCCTTGAGCGCCTCCTCGTCGGTGATGGAGACGTACTCGGCGCGGCCGATATCCTTCAGGTACGCGTGCTCCGGCCCCACGCCCGGATAATCGAGGCCGGCCGAGACCGAATGCGTCTCGATGATCTGGCCGTTCTCGTCCTGCAGCAGGTAGGTGCGGTTGCCGTGCAACACGCCCGGATAGCCCTTGGTCAGCGAGGCCGCGTGCTTGACGCCGTCGAGCCCCTCGCCCGCCGCCTCGACGCCGATCAGGCGCACCTGTTTCTGGTCGATGTACGGATAGAAAATGCCCATCGCGTTCGAGCCGCCGCCGATGCAGGCGAGCACATAGTCCGGCTGGCGGCCGGTCATTTCCGGCATCTGCACCAGGCACTCCTCGCCGATCACCGACTGGAAGTCGCGCACCAGCATCGGATACGGGTGCGGGCCGGCCACGGTGCCGATGATATAGAAGGTGTTCTCGATGTTGGTGACCCAGTCGCGCATCGCCTCGTTGAGCGCGTCCTTGAGCGTCTTGGAGCCGGACTCGACCGGCACGACCGTCGCCCCCAGCAGCTTCATGCGGTAGACGTTCTGCGCCTGGCGCTTGACGTCCTCGCTGCCCATGTAGACCACGCACTCCAGGCCGAAACGGGCGCAGATGGTGGCCGTGGCGACGCCGTGCTGGCCGGCGCCGGTCTCGGCGATGACGCGCGGCTTGCCCATGCGCTTGGCCAGCAGGGCCTGGCCGATGACGTTGTTGATCTTGTGGGCGCCGGTGTGGTTCAGGTCCTCGCGCTTGAAGTAGATCTGCGCGCCGCCGGCCAGCTCGGACCAGCGCTTGGCGTGGTAGATCGGCGACGGCCGGCCGACGAAGTGCTTCAATTCGTAGCGGAATTCCTCGAGGAACTCGGGATCCTTGCTGTAGCGCTCGTAAGCCTCGTTCAATTCGGCCAGCGCGTAGGTCAGCGTTTCGGCCACGAACGAGCCGCCGTACGGGCCGAAGTGGCCGGTCGCGTTGGGCAGGTCGTAATCCTTGGCGTGGAACAGGGGCGCGGCGGCGCCGATCTCAGGTAGTGCTTTCATGGCGGGTTTCGCTTTCAATCATGTCATCTCCGGCCCGCACCGCCGCGACGAAGGCGGCGATCTTGCGGGCGTCCTTGATCCCCTTGGACGCTTCGACACCACTGCTGATGTCGACGGCGTAGGGGCGTACACCGACCACCGCGTCAGTCGCGTTGTGTACGCTCAAGCCACCACTTAAAACGACCCGAGGCGCGAGATCTTTTGGAATGAGAGACCAATCAAAACCCTTTCCTGCGCCACCGTAGGCGTCCACAAACGTATCCAGCAACAAACTGGTGAACAAGGGACTGGCGGCGCGGCATAGTTGTTCGTATTCTAGCAAATCGGACGGCCGGGTGTCAGGTTTGACGCGAAACACGCGCATGAACTGGCGCCCGGCGGCGGCGGCGATGGCGGCCGACTGTTCGATCGTCTCGTCGCCGTGCAGCTGGATCAGCGCGATCGGCGCCACTTTCACGGCGGCGGCCACCTCCTCCGGCGTGGCGTTGACGAACAGCCCGGTGCAGGTGATGAACGGCGGCACGGCGGCGATCAGCGCCGCCGCTTGCCCGGGCGTCACGTAGCGCGGGCTTTTCGGATAGAACACGAAACCGATGGCGTCGGCGCCGGCGGCCACCGCTGCCTGCACGTCTTCCACGCGGGTCAGGCCGCAGATTTTGATACGGGTGCGTGGCATGCGATGTTTCCTTTAAAACCAGGGGAGCGCTGTTGTGGTCTCCAGCGGCAATTCCCATTTCGGGTCGTAGTCGATTTTGGCCAGGTACAGGCCGTCCGGCATGAAGGTCGGCGCGGCGGCGTGGCGGTCCTTGGTTTCCAGCAGCTGGCCCAGCCATTCCGGCTTTTCGCGCCCGGTGCCGATGTAGACCAGCGAGCCGACCAGGTTGCGCACCATGTGGTGCAGGAAGGCGTTGGCGGTGATGGTGAACACCACCAGCTCGCCGACGCGCTTGATCTGGATGTCGTGCATCAGCTTGACCGGCGACTTGGCCTGGCATTGCGCGGCGCGGAAGGCGGTGAAGTCGTGCCAGCCGATCAGCGGCTGCACGGCTTGTTGCATCAATTCGACATCGAGCGGGCGGAAGCAGAAGCCGGCGCGGCCCTCGAGCAGCGGCGAGCGGGTCGGGTTGTTGTACAGCACGTAATGATAGGTGCGGGCGCGGGCGCTGAAGCGGGCGTGGAAGAAGTCGTCGACGCTGGGGTCGCCGGGCAACTCCTTGGCCCAGCGCACGGCGATCGACGGCGGCAGGAAGGCGTTGACGCCGCGCACCCAGGAATGGGCGTCGCGCGTCAGGTCGGTGTCGAAGTGGACCACTTGTTCGAGCGCGTGCACGCCGGTGTCGGTGCGGCCGGCGCAGGTGGTGGCCAGGCGCACCGTGGCGAACTTCTCCAGCGCCTGCTCCAGCTTGTCCTGGACCGTGTGGCCGTCTTCCTGTTTCTGGTAGCCGTGCCAGGCGCTGCCGTCGTACTGGACGCCGATTGCTATCCGTTTCAATTGCTGCCCGATGTGATGTTTGAGGCTGGCATTATATCGTAGGGG
>DATMSN010000608.1:0-1756 GCA_035565375.1 Duganella sp.
GCCTGCGGTGTTTTGGCCACGTTGGCCAGGAAGCCGAGGATGACTTCGATCAGCGACGTCGCCGCGATGGCGGCGTACTTCAAGGTCTGCTCGTGCGACAGCGGGAACGGCGACAAGCCTTCGGCCAGGTTGGTGATGGCGGACACGCCGACCACTTTCAAGCCGCAGTGACGGGCCGAGACCACCTCCGGCACCACCGACATGCCGACGACATCGGCGCCCAGCGTCTTGAAGGCGCGGATTTCGGCCGGGGTTTCGAAGTTCGGGCCGGCGTAGGCGATGTACACGCCTTCGTGCAGTGTGACCTTCTTCTCTTCGGCGGCGGCCTTCAGCAGCGCGCGCAGGTCGGCGTCGTAGGCGTTGGCCATGCTGAAGAAGCGCGGACCGAAACGCTCGTCGTTGGGCCCCATCATCGGCGTGCCGGGCATGAAATTGATATGGTCGGTCAGCGCGACCAGCGCGCCGGCGTCGACTTCGGTGCGCAGCGAACCGGCGGCGTTGGTCACGAACAGCATCTCGCAGCCCAGCAGCTTCATGGTGCGCACGGCGCTGGTCATCACGCCCAGGCCATAGCCCTCGTAGACGTGGCCGCGGCCCTTCATGCACACCACCGCCACGCCGGCCAGGGTGCCGATCACCAGTTCGCCGGCGTGACCGTGCACGGTGCTGATCGGGAAGCCCGGCAATTCGTTGAAGCTGATGGTGACGGCATCGGTCATCTGCTCGGCCAGCACACCCAGGCCGGAACCGAGGATCATGGCGACGCGCGGCTTGAAGTCCGCGGGAATGCGCGCGCGAACGATTTCGGCGGCCTGGAATGGGGAATTGTTAGACATGGTTATCCTCTGTTTTTATAGACGACGCTGCGGGCCGAAGGTTGGCCGATTGAAGTGTTACTGGAGATACTGACACTATGCATCATCCGCCATATGTATGGCAAATACCATTTTTCTTCCGCATTTATATCAAACCGCTATAAATGAGGCGTATTATAAAAGGCGAGGAACTGAGCCGGGCCGCCATGATTGACCCGTTTAAGACAAATGTTTATCATTGCGGACAAATGTTTAGGACCGCCCGTGAACGATATTTCCAAAAAAGAACAGCTTTACGAGCTGATCCGCGCCAACCCCTTTATCTCCCAGCAGGATCTGGCGGTCGGCCTGCGCCTGTCGCGCTCGGCCGTGGCCGGCCACATCGCCAGCCTGATCCGCGAGCGCCGCTTGTTGGGCCGCGCCTACGTGCTGCCCGATAAGCGCCCGGTGCTGTGCATCGGCGCGGCCAACCTGGACCGCAAGCTGCGCTCCATCGCCACGATACAGCCGGGCACCTCCAACCCCGCCACCGCCGAGGAAGTCTACGGCGGCGTGGCCCGCAACATCGCCGAGAACCTGGCGCGCCTGAACCTGCCGACCGCGCTGCTGACCGCCCTGGGCGACGACGGCGCCGGCCGCACCCTGCAGGACCACGCGGAAAACGCCGGCATCGACACGCGCGGCTCGCTCACGCTGACCGACACCGCCACCGGCACCTACACCGCCATCCTCGACGAGCGCGGCGAACTGGTGGTGGCGCTAGCCGACATGGCGCTGTACGACCGCATGACGCCGGAGTTCCTGGCCAACCGGCTGCCGCAGCGAGCCGCCGCGTCGATGACGGTGGCGGACCTGAACCTGCCGGCCGACAGCGTCAGCCTGCTGCTGGAGGGCGCCCGCGCCGACAGCGTGCCGCTGGTGCTGGTGGCGGTGTCGCAGCC
>DATMSN010000609.1:0-2952 GCA_035565375.1 Duganella sp.
ACCGTGATCAAGGTCGCCACCGCCCATGCCAGCAGGCCGTGCGCGGTGTCGCGGAAGTGCACTTCGTCGCCGTGGATGCTGGCCCATTTGACGCGCAGACGGCCGGCCATGTAGCCGCCGATCCCGGACGCCGCCAGCTGCGTGAAGGCGACCCACACGATCGTGGCGATGCCCATCGGGGCGGCGTTGCGTTCGTACGGCGAGACCGACGACAGGCCCAGGCCCATGCCGAGGATCAGCAGGATGAACGAGAGCGCGGCCGCCGCCGCCGCGCCGGCGAAGATGGCGCCCCAGGAGACGCCGGATGCGTATCCGTCGTCGCCATCGCGGCTGACCACCGCGCCCGGTGTGAATGGTTGAGTTTGCATGATTTTTCCTTATGATGTGTTGAACAACGCGGAACCGATCATGCGCCATCGACGGCGATAGCAATGTTAGCGCTCGTACGGATGCACTGTTTTCGTGCGGATTTCGCCGCGGGGCCACATGCCGTATACTTATTGGTCGAGATCGCTTTGCCCCTATCCGGAAAATCCCCCATGAATTCAATCGGCCCGAAACAGCGCCTGTCCACCCGTCTCGCCTTTCTTGCCGCCGGCCTGGCCATGTCGGCCTGGGCGCCGCTGGTGCCGTTCGCCAAAGCGCGCCTGGCGCTGGGCGAGGCCGATCTTGGCCTGCTGCTGCTGTGCCTCGGCGCCGGGTCGCTGATGGCGATGCCGGTCACCGGCTTGCTGGCGTCGCGCTTCGGCTGCCGCGTGGTGGTGCTGGTGTCGGGCGCCTTTGTGTGCCTGGTGCTGCCCGGATTGGCGATCGCACCCACGCCGATGCTGCTGGGGGCGACGCTGTTCGCGTTCGGCGCGGCGCTCGGCACGCTCGATGTGGCGATGAACGTGCAGGCGGTGATCGTCGAACGCGAAAGCGGCGGTTCGCTGATGTCCGGCTTCCATGGGTTGTTCAGCGTGGGCGGTTTTATCGGCGCCGGCTTGATGGCGTTGATGTTGTGGGCGGGCTTGAGCCCCGTCGCGTCCAGCGTGGTGGTGTCGCTGCTGGTGGCGCTGTCGCTGGCGATCGGGGCGCCGCATCTGTTGCGCGAGCCCGATGCGGACGGGGGCCACGGATCGATGTTCGTCGTGCCGCACGGCGCGGTGATCTTCATCGGCGTGCTGTGCTTCCTGTGCTTCCTGGCCGAGGGGGCGATCCTCGACTGGAGCGCTTTGCTGCTGACGTCCGAGCAGGGC
This sequence comes from Duganella sp., assembly GCA_035565375.1. GTDB lineage: Bacteria > Pseudomonadota > Gammaproteobacteria > Burkholderiales > Burkholderiaceae_D > Rugamonas. The sequence continues at coordinate 1,239 of DATMSN010000609.1, forward strand.
ATGGATGCGACCCGCGCGGGCCTGGGTTATGCGGCGTTCGCGATGGCGATGACGGTGGGGCGCCTGACCGGCGACCGGGTCGTGCGCAAGCTTGGCGGCAAGCGCGTGCTGCTGTTGGGCGGCTTGTGCGGGGCGGTGGGGTTCTTCGGCGCCGTGCTGGCGCCGTCCGCGCCGCTGGCGCTGGTGGGCTTTTTGCTGGTGGGGCTGGGGGCATCGAACGTGGTGCCGATCCTGTTCACCGCCGCGGGGAATCAGAGCGCGATGCCGGCCGGGCTGGCGATCGGCGCTATCACCACGCTGGGGTATGCCGGTATCCTTGCCGGTCCGGCGGTGATCGGGTTTGTCGCGCATTCGGCCAGTTTGAACCTGGCCTTCGCCGGCCTGGGTTGCGCGATGCTGGTCATCGCGGCTAGCGCCCGGCTTGGGGCGGCGCGGGCCTAGTTTTTGGCCGTCGACGGAGCGCGCATGGCGGATTACGCTTCGCTAATCCGCCCTACGTGGTTTAGATTTTTGCTTATCCTCGCGGTCAGGTGCCGGTTTTCTTTTCGCCCTGGCGGATGAAGTGTTCCACCAGCGCGCGGTGTGTCGGCAGATCCGCCACCGCGCGTTGCGACATCTGCTCGATCATCTGGAACTCCTTGCGCGCTTCGTCGAAACGCGGCAGCGTGAGGGCGTTGGCGTACTGCTTCGTCGGGAACTCCATGCCGTACAGGACGTACTGCCAGCTTGACGGCGGATACATCTCCAGGTCCAGCACGAAGTCCATCCGGTGCGGCGGCCGGCTGCGCCACATCGACAGCTTGTCGCGCAGCGATTCCGGCACGCTGGCCGGGGCGGTGTTGTCGACCCAGAATTGGCTGTCGGTGCGTTGCGTCAGGCAGTAGTGCATCTTGACGAAATCGACGATGCGCTCGTAGCGCGCCTTCATCATGTCGTTGTACACCTTGGCCACCGGCGCCATGTCGCCGCTGTGCGGGAACAGGTAGCTGACCAGATACGCGGCCGTTTCAATCAGCCCGATGCCGGACGATTCGAGCGGCTCCAGAAAGCCGCCCGACAAGCCGACCGCCGCGCAGTTCTTCACCCAATGCAGTTCGCGGTAGCCGACGTTGAGCTTCAGTTGGCGCGGATTGAGCGCGTCGCTCGCCGGTCCGATGTACTGGCGCAGCACCTGCTCGGCGCGGGTGTCGTCGGTGTGCCGGCTCGAATACACATAGCCGATGCCGCGCCGTTGATGCAGGCCGATGTCCCAGGTCCATCCGGCTTCGTGCGCGGTCGATATCGTGTAGGAGGGGATCGGTGCGTCCGGACGCTCGTACGGCACCTGCATCGCCAGCGCGCGGTCGACGAACAGCACGTCGTTGATGTTGCGGAACGGCGTGCCCAACGCTTCGCCGATCAGCGCCGCGCGGAAGCCGGTGCAATCGATGTACAGGTCCGCCGTCAGCGCGCCCGCTTCCCTGGTGTGCACCGCGCCGATCGCGCCCTGCGCGTCGAGTTCGACGCGTTCCACCGTCGCCTGCACATGCTTGACCCCCAGCGATTGCGCGTGTGTGCAGAGCAGGGCGGCGAACTTGCCGGCGTCGAAATGGTAGGCGTAGTTCAGCGGTCCCATGAAGTCGGCGTCGTTGGGGCGCTTGGGCGCGTGCGCGGCGTCGGCGACGCGCTTTTGCATCGTCGCGGCGGCGGCGAAACCGGCGCCCGGCGCGGCCGC
>DATMSN010000610.1:0-3117 GCA_035565375.1 Duganella sp.
GCGGCGGCGCGCCGCGCTCGAGGCGGCGCTGTCGCTGGCGCTGCTGCTGGCACTGATCGCGCAGATTTTCCTGCGCGACTACTCCGTCGACGACCACCTGGGATGGCTGCCGTATCTGTTCGTGCCGTGCGTGGCCTGGGCCTCCCACCGCCACGGGCTGCGCGGCGCCAGCACCGTGTATCTGTGCGCCGCCGCCGGTGCCGTGTATGGCACCGTCAACGGCCTTGGCCCGTTTGCCGTCGGCACCCTGAACGACGCGCTGATCTCGCTCGACAGCTTTGTCGTGCTATGCAGCCTGATCGGCATGGTCCTGTGCGCCGACGCCAGCGAGCGCAAACGGCTGCAGGCCGGCGTGCGGGAACACAGCGCCGCGCAGTGGGTGACGCTGCTGATCGGCGTCGGCTTGACGGTGCTGGTCTGGCACCTGGTGGCGCTGGGGACGGAACGGCGCGCGCGCGAACGGTTCGACACCGACGGCCAGGACATCGCGCAGCGCATCGCGCAACGTATGAGCCTTTACGAGTCCGGGCTGCGCGGCGCCCAGGCGCTGTTCAGGGCCGAACAGGAACCGTCGCGCGACCAATGGCGCGATTTCGCCGCCGGCATGGAGCTGACCCGCAATTTCCCCGGCGTGATGGGGCTCGGCTACGCGGCGTTTCTGCATCGCGATCAACGCGAGGCGCTGGAGCGGCGGGTGCGCGCCGAGGGCTATCCGGAGTTCCGTATCTGGTCGCTCGACCCGGCCGAAGCGGCGCAGCCGCCGCCAATGTCGGTGCCAGTGCTCTACCTGGAACCGTTCGACGACCGCAACCGGCGCGCCTTCGGCTATGACATGTTCTCGGAGCCGATCCGCAAGGTCGCGCTACGCAACGCCGCGCGCACCGGCATGCCGGCGCTGAGCGCCAGGGTGCAACTGGTGCAAAGCGCCGGAAACGAAGGCAAACCGGGTTTTCTGTTGTACTTCCCGGTCTATCGCCAGCAAGCCCGATTACCCGCGAACGCCACGCCGGAGCAACGCATGGCGGCGCTGCAGGGCTTCGTCTACAGCCCTATCCTGGCCGGGGAATTGATGGGGGACTTGCTGGGCGACGGCGGCAACGGCGGTCACGCGGCCGCCGGCAGCGCCATCCGGCTGGAGATCTTCGACGGCGACGAGGCCTCCGCCTCCGCGCGGCTGTACGCCAGCGCCGCCGACCGCACGCCGGACGACCGCCTGCACTATCCCAATCCCTTCGTGCGCGAGATGCCGCTGGAACTGCTGCAGCACCGCTGGACGCTGCGTTTCACGTCCCTGCCGGCGTTCGAGCGCTCCATCGACCGGCAGAAATCGCACATCGTGCTGCTGGCCGGCGTGATCATCAGCCTGCTGTTCTTCGGCGTGGTGCGGGCGCTGACCGCGCGCCACGTCTACGCCACCGCGCTGGCGCGGCAGATGACCGGCGCGCTGCGCGAATCGGAAAGCTCGCTCATCGCCGCGCGCGACCAGGCGGAGGCGGCCAGCCGCGCCAAGACCGAGTTCGTGGCCAACATGAGCCACGAAATCCGCACGCCGCTCAACGCGGTGCTGGGCATGACGCATCTGCTGAACAACACGCCGCTGTCGCCCGCCCAGCAAAAATACCTCGAGATGATACGTTCGTCCGGCAACTCGCTGCTGGCCATCCTGAACGACGTTCTCGATTTCTCCAAGATCGAAGCGGGCCGCATGGAGCTGTCGCCGGCGCCGTTCCAACTGGGCGCGGTGATTGAAACGCTGGCCAACATCATGACCGTCAACGGCGGTGAAAAGGATCTGGAGCTGGCCATCGGCATCGAACCAGGCGTGCCGCGGGCGCTGGTCGGCGATGGCCTCCGGCTGCAGCAAGTCCTCGTCAACCTGGTCGGCAACGCCATCAAGTTCACCGAAAAAGGCTCGGTGGCGGTGCTGGTCGAATCGGTGGCCGGCGCCGCTGCGGCGGCGGCCACGCTGCGCTTCACCGTCAGCGACAGCGGCATCGGCATTCCGGCCGACAGCCTGGCGCAGTTGTTCGCGCCCTTCTCCCAGGCCGACGCCTCCATGACCCGCCGCTTCGGCGGCACCGGGCTGGGACTGACCATCTCGCGCCGCATCGCCGCGTTGATGGGTGGCGACATCGACGTGCGCAGCACGCCGGGCGTCGGCAGCGAATTCATACTGACGGTGCCGATGCAGCGCGCCGGCGCGCCGTCCGACGAGGACGACGCGGCCTTCCCGGCGCTGCATCTGCTGGTGGTCGACGACAATCCCCTCAGCGCCGACTATCTGTACAAGACCGTGCGTTCGCAAGGCTGGCGCTGCGATCGCGCCGGGTCGGGCGAGCAGGCGCTGACTTTGCTGCGCGGGTCCGGCGGCCGCTATGGCGCCGTCCTGGTGGACTGGGACATGCCCGGCATGAGCGGGCTGCAAACCATGCAGGCGATCCGCGCCACCGGCGAGGTGCCGCCGCCGATCATCCTGATGGTGAGCGCCTTCGGCCAGGGCAAGCTGCTGCACACCGACGGCGCGCAAAGCGCCAACGCGGTGCTGCTCAAACCCGTCACCGGCCAGCGCCTGCGCGATACCGTGCGAATGGCGTGCGCCGCGCTCGAGGCATCCGCCGCCGATGAAAAGAATGTCGGCGAAGCGCCTGCGGAGCCGGACGCAGCGCAAGTCGCGGACGCACCACAGACGGCCCCCTCGGGGCCGGCCCCGGGCCTGCGCATCGACGGCGCGCGCATCCTGCTGGTGGAGGACAATCCGATCAACCAACTGGTCGCCAGGAGCATGCTCGATTACGCCGGCGCCACCATCGACACGGTCGACAACGGGCGCGCGGCGCTCGACCTGCTGCGCACCGAAGCGCACCGCTACGACATGGTTCTGATGGACGTGCAGATGCCGGAAATGGACGGTTTCGAGGCCACCACCCGCATCCGCTCGGAACTGAAGCTGACGCTTCCCGTGCTGGCGATGACGGCCGGCGTGATGGCCTCCGAGCGCGAAAAATGCATCGCTTCGGGCATGGACGACTTCATCGCCAAGCCGATCGACGTCGAGGAAATGCTGCGCGCGATCCTGTGCCACCTGCCCGCCACGCCCCCGGCCGCCGGCCGCTGACA
>DATMSN010000611.1:0-2432 GCA_035565375.1 Duganella sp.
GGCGCGCTGGCGCTGCCGCTGCTGGCCGGCGCCGAATCGAACATCGGCATCCCGGCGCTGAACGCGACGCCGGCGCCGGGCGGCGGCACCAACTACACGCTGCCGCTGCAGACCATGCTGTTGATGACGGCGCTGTCGTTCATCCCGGCCGCGCTGCTGTTGATGACCTGCTTCACCCGCATCATCATCGTGCTGTCGCTGCTGCGCCAGGCGCTGGGCACGCAGTCGGCGCCGCCGAACCAGGTGATGGTCGGGCTGGCGCTGTTCCTGACCCTGTTCGTCATGGGGCCGACCTTCGACAAGATCTACAACGAGGCCTACCTGCCGCTGCAGGAAAACAAGATCGGCATGACCGACGCGATGGACAAGGGCGCCGCGCCGCTCAAGGCGTTCATGATGAAGCAGACCCGCCAGGCCGACCTGGCGCTGTTCGTCAAGCTCTCGCGCAGCCCGGCGCTGCAGGGGCCGGAGGACGTGCCGCTGCGCATCCTGGTGCCGGCGTTCGTCACCAGCGAGCTCAAAACCGCGTTCCAGATCGGCTTCGCCATCTTCATCCCGTTCCTGATCATCGACATGGTGGTGGCGTCGGTGCTGATGTCGATGGGGATGATGATGATGTCGCCGGCGGTGATCTCGCTGCCGTTCAAGCTGATGTTGTTCGTGCTGGTCGACGGCTGGCAGTTGCTGCTCGGCTCGCTGGCGCAAAGTTTCTACTAGGAGGGGCGCGATGACACCCGAAAGCGTGATGACGATGGGCCGCCACGCGATGGAGGTGACCTTGATGATCGCCGCGCCGATGCTGCTGGTGGCGCTGATCATCGGCCTGGTCGTCAGTATCTTCCAGGCGGCGACGCAGATCAACGAGGCCACGCTGTCGTTCATCCCCAAGCTGGTCGGCATTTTCGTGGCGCTGGTGGTGGCCGGCCCGTGGATGTTGTCGGTCATGCTCGACTATATGCGCGAGGTGTTCGGCGGCATCCCGAACCTGGTTGGCTAAATGCTATTAATTCCACAGAGAAATGTAACGGTGGGTAACAAACCCTCATGATTACCGTCTCCAGTGCCGATATCAACCTATGGATCGCAGGATTGCTGTGGCCGCTCACGCGCATCCTCGGCCTGCTGGCGGCCGCGCCGTTGTTCGGCAACAACGCGGTGCCGGCCACCGTCAAGGTGATGCTGGGCGCGCTGCTGGCGATGATCGTGGCGCCGACGGTGCCGGCGCTGCCGGCGGCCGATCCGCTGTCCCTGGCCGGGCTGCTGATCCTGGCGCAGGAGATGCTGGTCGGGCTGGCGATGGGCTTTAGCATCCGCATCGTGTTCGCGGCGGTCGAGATGGCGGGGGAGATTTCCAGTTTGACCATGGGCCTGGGGTTCGCGACGTTTTTCGACCCCAACACGCAGGGCCGCTCGTCGGCGATCAGCCAGTTCCTGGCGCTGGTGGCCACCATGGGGTTCCTGGCGGTCAACGCGCACCTGGTGCTGCTGTCGGTGCTGGTGGAGAGTTTTTCGACGTTGCCGGTGTCGGCCACGCCGATCTACGCCGGCGGCTTCAAGCAGCTGGCCGATTGGGGCGGGCGCATCTTCAGCAGCGGCGTGCAGCTGTCGCTGCCGATCGTCGCCGCGCTGCTGATCACCAACGTCGCGCTGGGGATCCTGACGCGCGCGGCGCCGGCCTTGAATTTGTTCGGCATCGGATTTCCGATTACTTTAGGTGTGGGTTTGCTGGTGGTCGCCATGACACTGCCGTATCTGGCGACGCCGATACAGAACCTGTTTTTGGATGGGATAGAACGGGCGCGGCTGATGCCGCGCACCTGGTCGCAACGGCCGCCCCCTGTCAAACCGGCAAGCTTGCCGAACCGACCTCCGGGCCTTGCGCCATAGCAACGTTCAATCGCCGTTCGGCAGTATTTGGTTTCCGTGCGGCAATTTAAAGCGTATCATGGAAGCTCCCCGGGAGACCCAGCAATGAATTCGATTATCACAGGCATGACAACAGACGCGATCGCCAGCCTGACGACCGCGCGCATCGCCACCCTGACGACCGAAGACATCGCGGCTTTCAATTCGGACCAGTTCACCGTGCTGAGCACCGCGCAATTGCGCGCCATCGGCACGCGCCAACTGGCGGCCCTCACCGCCGACGGCCTGGCCGGCATGACCACCGACCAGGTACCGGCGCTCTCGCTGCCCCAGGTGGCCGCCCTGACCACCCTGCAGATCGCGCTGCTGAGCACCGACCAGTTGGTCGCGCTGAGCACGCACGAGATGACCGCCCTCACCAGCCGCCAGCTCAACGCCCTCAACGGCAGCCAGGTCGCCGCGCTCGAGACCGACGACCTGCGCGCGCTGCAAACCGTCCAGATCGCCACGCTCGGCTCGGACCAGGTGGCGGCGCTGACCACCGACCAGCTCAACGCGCTGGCCAC
>DATMSN010000612.1:0-2079 GCA_035565375.1 Duganella sp.
CCGCCCGCGCGCTGGGCGCGACCAACATCCTGCGCAAGGAAGTCGGCCACGCCGAGCCGTACGCCAGCGCCGCCGAGTTCTCGGCCGACCTGCAAACGCTGGTCGAGTCGCTCACCGCCAACCACGGCGAGGTGCTGGTGCGCCCGCGCCTGTCGACCCTGAAGCGCGCGGCCGACATCTTCGGCTTCCACCTGGCGTCGCTGGACATGCGCCAGTCGTCCGACATCCACGAGCGCGTGCTGGCCGAGCTGTTCGCCAAGGCCGGCGGCGAGCCCGCCTACGCCTCGCTCGACGAGGACGCCAAGGTGGCGCTGCTGCTGAGCGAGCTGTCGCAACCGCGCCTGCTGTACTCGCCGTACATCGACTACTCCGACGAGACCGATTCGGAGCTGGGCGTGCTGCGCGCGGCGCGCGAGATCCGCGCCCGCTACGGCGCGCGCGCGATCCGCAACTACATCATCTCGCACACCGAGACCGTCTCCGACCTGCTGGAAGTGATGCTACTGCAGAAGGAAATGGGGCTGCTGCGCATCGCCGCCGGCGAAGGCGACGGTCGCACCGAGGCCGAACTGGACCTGATGGTGATCCCGCTGTTCGAAACCATTCCCGACCTGCAGCGCGCCGCCGGCATCATGGAGGCGGTCATGGCGCTGCCGCTGGTCAAGGGCCTGATCGCCAAGCAGGGCCAGATCCAGGAGGTCATGCTGGGCTACTCGGACTCGAACAAGGACGGCGGCTTCCTGACCTCGACCTGGGAACTGTACAAGGCCGAAACCCACCTGGTGACGGTGTTCGAAAAGGCCGGCGTCAAGCTGCGCCTGTTCCACGGCCGCGGCGGCACCGTCGGCCGCGGCGGCGGTCCGAGCTACGAGGCCATCCTGGCCCAGCCGCACGGCACCGTCAACGGCCAGATCCGCCTGACCGAGCAGGGCGAGATCATCGCCTCCAAGTTCTCCAACAAGGACATCGGCCGCCGCAACCTCGAGCTGCTGGTCGCCGCCACCTTGGAGGCGAGCCTGATGCCGCAGTCGGACGACAGCGCGCACCTGGCCCAGCTGCGCGAGTTCGAGACCGTGATGGCCGAGATCTCCGACCGCGCCTACAAGGCCTACCGCAACCTGGTCTATGAAACCCCGGGCTTCACCGACTACTTCTTCAGCGCCACGCCGATCGCCGAGATCGCCGAACTGAACCTCGGTTCGCGTCCGGCCTCGCGCAAGTCGACCAGGCGCATCGAGGACTTGCGCGCGATTCCATGGGGCTTCTCGTGGGGCCAGTGCCGCCTGCTGCTGCCGGGCTGGTACGGCTTCGGCAGCGCCATCGGCGCCTGGGTGGACGACGGCGACAAGCCGCAACGCCTGGCCCAGCTGCAAGCGATGTTCAAGCAGTGGCCGTTCTTCGCCACCCTGCTGTCGAACATGGACATGGTGCTGGCCAAGACCGACCTGGCGATCGCCTCGCGCTACGCCGAGCTGGTGCAGGACAAGGAACTGCGCGAACGCATCTTCAAGCGCATCACCGAGGAGCACGCCAACACCTTGACCATCCTGGAGAGCATCACCGGCGCGTCGGAACGCCTGACCGGCAATCCGCTGCTGGCGCGCTCGATCCAGAACCGCATCGCCTACATCGATCCGCTGAACCACTTGCAGGTGGAGCTGATCAAGCGCCACCGCGCGCTGACCAGCGAACCGGGCAAGGGAACGGACGAGCGCGTCCACCGCGGCATCCACCTGTCGATCAACGGCGTCGCCGCCGGCTTGCGCAACACCGGCTAAGCCGCGCCACCCGCCACTCGGCGCCAACGCCCCGGCTCATCCCCGGGGCGTTTTTTTGCGCGCATCACCCGCACGGCCACGCGGGGACGGACCCCGCGGGTCCGTCCCCTAAGCGGTACCGCGAGCGTATCGCTAAAAGCGTGACGGGTTTGGCGTGGCGCCGCAACCTTCATTTCCAATCTGAAATCCGCTATGCTCTTGCCATGAACACCATCACAAGTTGGACATTCTTACGCGCCCGCTTACTGATGGTGGCCGCGCTGTGCATGTTGGTCGCGCTGGCCCCGCCGGCGCGGGCGGC
>DATMSN010000613.1:0-1531 GCA_035565375.1 Duganella sp.
GCTTGACGGCGGCCGTTGCGGCCAGCTCGGCCCGGCGCCGCTCGACCAGGATGCGGATCGCGGCCACCGCCGCCATCAGGTAATAAGGGACGTCGAAATACAACAGGCTGAGGAAGGCGCCGCCGACGGCGAAGCCGATCATGCTGGCCTGTATCGTCTTGGCCAGGCTGCCGGCCCAGGCCAGATCGGGGATGTCGCGGCTGTGGCGCACGATCCAGTCGGCCGAGCGCCAGGTCAGCGCGCCGAGCAACAGATAGATGCCCAGCCCGACGAAGCCGTGCTCGCCCAGCGCCTGGAAGTAGATGCTGTGCGCGGCGTGGACGTCGTCCGGATTGGGCGCGTACAGCAGGAAGGTCGACGGTTCGGCCAGCTCGAAGCCGCCGCCGAAGAAGCGGTCCTTGGCCAGGTTGTAGGCCATGTGCCAGGCGTTGATGCGGCCCATGGCCGAGTCGTCGCTCTGGTATTCGCCGATGGTGTCCATGCGCTGGCCCCAGCGCTCCGGCATGAACAGCAGCAACGGCGGCGCCAGCAGCAGCAGCACGAGGCCGCCCGTCATCTTGTTGTTGCTCTTGAGCCACATGAAACCCAGCATCGCGGCAATCGCCAGCAGGCCGCCGCGCGAGTAGGAGCCCAGCGCGGCCAGCGCCGACAGCAGCATCATGGCGTTCATCGCGTGCCAGACCCACCTTTTGTTGCTGCTTTGCTGCAGATAGCGCATCAGCGGGATGGTCATGATCAGCGCCAGCGCGATGGCGTTGTTGTCGCCGATGAAGGTGTTGTCCGGCCCCCAGACGCGCTCGGTGCCGCCGCTGCGCACGGTGAAGACGCCGCCCTTGACGCCGTAATAGCCGAGCGACAAGGTCAAGATCCAGATCATCCGCTGGATATCCTCGCGCTTGCGGATCACCGCCATCGTCACCAGGCTCATCAGCATGATCTTCATCACCTTGCTCCATTGCTCGGCGGCCGACTCCGGAAAGATCGCAAACAGGGTCGTCACGTTCATCCACAGGATGAAGGCGATCAGCGTGAAGGTGATGCCCGACGGCGGCAGCGTCTTCGGCTGCGTCGAGATGGCCAGGCTGAAGACGGTGGCCACGGCGATGACGAAGGCGAACGGGAACGTCGTCGCGAAGCCCCAGCCCTGGGTGTGCGGATTCATGACGCTGATCCAGATCCACATCAACACGCCGTTGACGGGATTCTTGACGATCAGCGGCAAGCTGCCGAAGACGATCAGGGTGACGAGGATGTCGCGCATGCGGTTGGCAGTCGTTGATGCGGCTCAAGGTTATGCGGGAGTCTGTCAGTACACTGGTTTTTTGAACCTTAGCAATCTTAGGACAAAGGAGGGTCCCGCTTGTTGACTGTTCTCATGGCTACCGACGATGGTCCGGCGACTTTGCCCGCCGTGCTGGATGCATTTTGCCGCCTGGACCCACCCGACCGGCCGTGGCAACTGCTCATCGTCGACCACGGCGGCACGGAAGGCGCCGCCGCGCTGATCGCGCGCTACACCGACCGGCTGCCG
>DATMSN010000614.1:0-6356 GCA_035565375.1 Duganella sp.
GATCTGGCAGCATCGGCGCCGCCCGCCCCGGCGCCAGTCCGCAAAGGCTCGCCGCTCTCGCGCGCGGCGCTGCTGGCCTATCTGCTGCTGATTATCTACGCCAGCTGGTTCCCGTTTTCGGGCTGGCAGAACCAGGGCCTGTCGCCGCTGATCTTCCTCGAAACCTCGAGCATGCCGCGCTACTGGACCAAGTTCGACGCCATCATCAACGTGGTCGGCTACGTGCCTTTGGGGACGCTGATCGTCTACTCGCTGTACCCGCGCATCCGCGGCGTGTTCGCTTTTTTGCTCGCCACGGCCTGCGGGCTGCTGGTGTCGGGCACGATGGAGGCGGTGCAAACCTATCTGCCCAGCCGCGTCTCGTCCAACCTGGACTTCTACACCAACGCCGCCGGCTGCGCGCTGGGCGCCCTGGTCGGCGCGCTGACGGTGCGCCGCCTGCTCGATCAAAGCCAGCTGCAGCGGCTGAGGCGCGCCTGGTTCGCGCCGCACGCCAGCCAGGGCCTGGTGCTGCTGGCGCTGTGGCCGCTGGCGCAGATCTACCCGCAAAGCTTCCTGTTCGGCCTGGGCCAGCTGCTGCCGATCCTGTCGGACTGGCTGTCGCAGCTGCTCGACATGGAGATCGACCTGGCCAGCTACGTGCGGCCGGACATGGTGCTCACCGTCGAGCAATACTGGCTGTCCGAGACCATCATCACCGCCTGCGGCATGGTCGGCGCCGCGCTGACGTTGTTGTGCCTGCTGCGCAAGCCGGCGCCGCGCGCGCTGCTGGTGGCGGCCATGATCGTCGCCGCCATCGTCGTCAAGGCGCTGGCGACGGCGCTGCTGTTTTCGCCGGAAAACGCCTTCGTCTGGGTCACGCCGGGCGCCGAGGGCGGCTTCCTGATCGGCGCCATCATGCTCGCCGGCCTGACGTTCGCCCCGCACGTGGCGCAGCGGCGGCTGGCCGCCGTCACCTTGCTGCTGAGCCTTGTGATCATCAACACCACCCCCGCCAACCCGTATTTCGTGGCCACTTTGCAAACATGGGTGCAGGGCAAATTCCTCAACTTCAATGGCGCGGCGCAATTCCTTTCGCTGCTGTGGCCGTTCTTCGCGCTGTGGTTCCTGTGGCTGCCCTCGCACAAGCTCAACAAAGAGCCGAACCCCGCGCCCGGCCAAGGCCGGGTATCATAGCGGCCACACGGCAACCTTACATCGCGCTTACAAATTTTCCGAGAGGCATAGCCATGAGCGACACTCCCTATTACAAACACCACGTCTTTTTCTGCATGAACAAGCGTGACGACGGCCGCAACAGCTGCGGCGACCATGGCGCGGAAACGGCGCAGAAGCATGCCAAAAAGCGCTGCAAGCAACTCGACATCAACGGCCACGGCGGCGTCCGCATCAACCAGGCCGGCTGCCTGGACCGTTGCGAGGAAGGCCCGGTGCTGGTGGTCTATCCGGAGGGCGTCTGGTACACCTATGTCGACACCAGCGACATCGATGAAATCATCGACAGCCATTTGGTGCAGGGCAAGATTGTTGACCGTCTTAAAATCTAACGAGCCATGAACAAAAACGCAGAAAAATTCACCCTGGCCGGCAACGCCGGCATGATGGAAGGTTTGATCGACTATCCGAAGAGCGACACGCCGCTCGGCATCGCGCTGGTGGCCCATCCGCACCCCCTGTACGGCGGCACGATGGACAACAAGGTGGCCGTCACCCTGGCGCGCACTTTCGCCGGCCTCGGCTACGTGGTGGCGCGCATCAACTTCCGCGGCGTCGGCGCCTCCGAGGGCGTGCACGACCACGGCCACGGCGAGACCGACGACATGGCCATCCTGCACGCCTGGATGACCGAACAGTATCCGGGCCTGCCGGTGGCGCTGGGCGGTTTCTCGTTCGGCACCTTCGTGCAGTCGAAGCTGGCGCAGCGCCTGGCCGCCGCCGGCACCCCGGCCGAGCGCCTGGTGCTGGTCGGCAGCGCCGCCAAGAAATGGGACATGGCGGACATTCCGGCCGACACCATCCTGATCCACGGCGAAAACGACGACACCATCCCGCTGATCGACGTGCTCGACTGGCTGCGGCCGCAGGACATCCCGGTGATCGTCATCCCGGGCGCCGACCATTTCTTCCATCGCAAGTTGCAGCACATCAAAAGCTGGGTGACCCAGCTGTGGCGCCGCCCGAGCGAGGTCGCCGACACTGAAACGGACACCGCCACGGCGGACTAAGCTTCTATAATTCCGCTGTTTTTTTAACTTACCATCGAATAATCCGCCCATGAAAAAATTGATCGCGGCACTGGCCACCAGTGTCATGTTGATGTCCGCCGCTGTGGCGCAAACCCTGCCGCCGCCCACCATCGCCGCCAAATCCTGGCTGTTGCTGGACGCCACCAGCGGCCAGGTGATCGCCTCGCAAGATCCCAACGCCCGCGTCGAGCCGGCCTCGCTGACCAAGGTCATGACGGCCTACGTCGTCTTCGGCGCGCTGCGCGACAAGAAAATCACCTTGAACCAGATGGTCAACGTCTCGACCAAGGCGTGGAAGGTCGACGCCAGCAGCTCGAAGATGTTCATCGATCCGGCCACGCCGGTCAGCATCGACGACCTGCTGCACGGCCTGATGATCCAGTCCGGCAACGACGCCGCCGTCGCGCTGGCCGAGGCCGTCGCCGGCGACGAATCGGCCTTCGTCGTCATGATGAACAAGGAAGCCGAGCGCATGGGGTTGAAATCGACCCGCTTCGCCAACCCGCACGGCCTGCCCAGCCCGGAAAACTACTCCACGGCGCAAGACCTGTCGGTGCTGGCCAAGCGCGTGATCCTGGACTTCCCGCAGTTCTACAAGATCGACTCGGTCAAGAGCTTCACCTACAACAAGATCACGCAGCCGAACCGCAACCGCCTGCTGTGGCTGGACCCGACCGTCGACGGCATGAAGACCGGCCACACCGAAGCGGCCGGCTATTGCATGATCGCCTCGGCGCACCGGCCGAACGGCGCCAGCGAGCGGCGCCTGATCTCGGTGGTGCTGGGCACGTCGTCGGACAACTCGCGCACGCAGGAAAGCCAGAAGCTGCTGAACTGGGGCTTCCAGAACTTCGACACGGTCAAGCTGTACTCGAAGGGGCAAGCGATCGCCACGCCGGAAATCTGGAAGGGCTCGCAAAGCGCGGTCAAGATCGGCTTCGCCGGCGACGTCATGGTGACGGTGCCGAAGGGTGTCGCCGCCAAGATGAAGCCGGTGCTGGAGCGTAAGGACCCGCTGGTCGCGCCGTTGCCGCAAAACACCCGCGTCGGCTCGCTGAAGATGATGGTCGATGGCAAGCCGCTGCTGGAACTGCCGGTGGTGGCGCTGGAAAACGTGGAGCAGGCGTCGATCTTCGGCCGCGCCTGGGATTCGATCCGTCTGTGGATGAAGTAATGCGCGACCTCTCCTGCCCGTCCCTCGTCACCAGCAAGGGTGGCCTGGCCTTGTCGCGCATCGTCGCCGGCATGTGGCGCATGAACGAATGGAAGCTGACGCCCCGGCAACGGCTGTCGTTCATCGAGCAATGCCTGGACCTGGGCGTGACCAGCTTCGACCACGCCGACATTTACGGCGGCTACGGCGTGGAGGCGCTGTTCGGCGAAGCGCTGGCGCTGCAACCGGCGCTGCGCGCGCGCATGCAACTGGTGAGCAAGTGCGGCATCAAGCTGGTCAACGCGGCCCGTCCGGAGCATACGATCCAGCACTATGACACCAGCGCCAGCCACATCATCGCGTCGGCGGAAAACTCGCTGCGCCAGCTCGGCACCGACCACCTGGACCTGCTGCTGATCCACCGTCCCGATCCGCTGATGCAATTCGACGAGATCGCCGACGCGTTCCGGCGCCTGCGGCAGGACGGCAAGGTGCTGCATTTCGGCGTGTCCAACTTCAGCCGCCACCAGTTCGAGAGCCTGAACCGCCGCATCGCGCTGGCGACCAACCAGGTGGAATTCTCGCCGCTGTGCGTGGCGCCGATGTTCGACGAAACCTTCGACGGCCTGCAGGATGTGGGGGTGTCGCCGATGATCTGGTCGCCGCTGGCCGGCGGCCGCCTGTTCAGCAAGGACGACGCGGCCGGCGTGCGTGTGGGCGCGGTGATCCGGAAGATCGCCGACGAACTGCGGCGGCCGTTCGGCAGCGTGGTGTTCGCGTGGATCATGCAGTTGCCGAGCCGGCCGATCCCGCTGACCGGCTCCGGCCGCATCGAGGCGGTGGCGGAGGCGGTGGAGGCCACGCAGTTCAGCCTGAGCCGTAGCCAATGGTTCGAGATCCTGCGCGCCGCGCGCGGCCACGAGGTGGCGTGAGCTGCGCGCTTACTTCACTGAACCTCGCTTAAATCTAAAACACGTAGGGCGGATTAGCGCAGCGTAATCGGCCACGCGTGCGTCTCGACGGCGCATACATGGCCGATTACGGCGTTCCGCCTCTTAAGGCCTACCGGAAGGTAGGCCGCCCCTTCGATGGGCCCCCGGGCGGTTAGCGGGCCTCGCCCGCTAATCCGCCCTTCTACGTGGTTTAGATATTGGCGCGGGCGACCACCACGCTCAAATATCGTCGTACACCACCGGCGGCGCGATACCCTTCCAGCCCCTCTTCCACGCCAGGTTCAGCGCCAGCGTGAAGGCGATGTACACCACGAAGAACAACACGAAATAACCGGCCTGCAACCACGCCAGCAATCCCAGATTCACCACCAACAACACCAGCGCGCCCCAGCTCTTCTTCTGCTTGGAGCTCGGGAAGCGCACCGTCGACACCATCAGCGTGCCCACCACGAACAGCAGCAGCACCACCAGCATCGCGTGCCAGGTGGTGGCCGCCGGGTCCGGCCAGGCGACCACCACCGACGCCACGCACGCCGCCCCGGCCGTGATCGGCATGCCGACGAAATAGCGCGGGTCGGTCCGGCCGACGCTGACATTGAAGCGCGCCAGCCGCAGCGCGCCGCAGGCGACAAAGAAGAAGCTGGCGATGCCGCCGGCGCGCAGCAGCGTCGGGTGGTCCACGCCCAGCTGCACGAAGCCATAGCAGTACAACAGCAGCCCCGGCGCGCAGCCGAAGTTCATCACGTCGGCGATCGAGTCGAGCTGCATGCCGAACTCCGAGGCGGTGTTGGTGGCGCGCGCGACAAAGCCGTCGAGCGCGTCGAACACGCCGGCCAGCACCAGCAAAATGGCGGCGAGCCGGTAGTCCTGGGCGGAACCGACGAGGGCGTTGTCGACCGAGATGACGATGCTGCCGAAGCCACAGGCGATCGACATCAAGGTCACCATGCTGGGCAGGGCGAACTTGGCGCGCCGCACGCGGGCTTGATTGATGGGTTTCAAATGACGGATTCCAGGTTGAACATATCCTCAACACCAGCAGGAGGCTGGCTGAACGGTTAGCTTACCATTTTACGCAGGCCGTCCCGTTCGAAGCGGTTCGGCTGGCATAACGCGTGCTTTAACGGCGCAATTTGGCTTAGAATCGCTGTAGCCAGTCCGGGCAAAAGGCCCCTACGCACAGGAGTTTCAAACATGGCAAAACATCAGCACTGGCACCGACCCTTTTCAGCGATGCCGGCGGCAATGCCCGTGGTGGTGCTCATCGCCGCGCTGCTGGCCGGCTGTGGCGGCGGAGGCGGCGGCTCCAGCACCGCGACCACATCGACCGTCCAGCCCTCCACGCTGCCGCAAGAACCCGGCGCGCCCGGCCTCACCGGTAACACCGCCCTCGACGGCTACAACTGGATCAATTACCGGCGCGCCCAGCTGGGCTTGTCGGTGCTGGCGCGCAACGGCCAGGTCGACGCCGCGGCGCTGGGCCATTCCAACTATCTGCGTCTGAACAATACCGTCAGCCACGAGCAGACGGCGGGCGCCCCCGGCTTCACCGGCGTGACCCTGACCGACCGGCTGGCCGCCGCCGGCTATGGACTGACCGGCGGCCACGCCATCGGCGAGGTCATCTCCGCCACCTCCAACACCTCCGGCTTCTACCAGGCCGAGGAACTGATCACCGCCATCTATCACCGCTTCGTGATGTTCGAGCCGATCTTCAAGGAGGCCGGCACCGGCGCCACCACCGCTACCGGCGGGTATACCTACTTCACCGCCGACCTGACCGCGCGCAACGGCTTCGGCGCGGGCATCGGCGCCGGCAGGCTGGTCAATTATCCGGCCAACAGCCAGACCAATGTGCCGACCAATTTCTTCAGCAACACCGAATCGCCCGACCCGGTGCCGGACCAGGACGAGGTCGGCTACCCGATCAGCGTCCACGCCGACACCGGCCGCGGCGATGGCGGCGTGGTGGTGCGCAGCTTCACCGTGGCGCCGCGCGGCGGC
>DATMSN010000615.1:0-3749 GCA_035565375.1 Duganella sp.
CGCGCGGGGCCCAGGCGCCCGACCTGGCGCAGATTCCGACCAGCGCGATCAAGCGCATCGAGGTGCTGCGCGACGGCGCCTCCGCCCAGTACGGCTCGGACGCGATCGCCGGCGTCATCAACATCATCCTCGACGACACGGTCGGCGCCGCGCTGAGCGCGCGCCACGCGCAATACAGCGAGGGCGACGGCAAGTCCAACGAACTCAACGCGAAGTACGGTTTCACCTTCGGCGACGACGGCCGCGTGCTGCTGTTCGCCGAAGCGGCCAAGTCGGACCCGACCTCGCGCACCCGCCAGCGTCCCGACGCGATCGCTTTCCAGGCCGCCCATCCGACCCTGGCCGTGCCCAATCCCGTGCAGCGCTGGGGCCAGCCGGAGTTGGAGAGCCAGCGCGTCGGCTTCAACGCCAGCCTGGGCCTGGCCGGCGACACCGTGCTGTACGGCCACGGCCTGTACGGCCACAGCGAAGGCACCTCCGATTTCAACTGGCGCAATCCCGACACCAGCACCAGCGTCTACAAGACCGGCGCCGTGTTCCCGGGCTGGGACGTGCGCAGCGTTTATCCGCTCGGCTTCAGCCCCCAGTACACCAACGAGCAGGACGACCTGCAAATGCTGGCGGGCGTGCGCGGGCGCTTCAGCGAGGCGCTGGCGTGGGATATCAGCGCGTCGTATGGCGCCAACGCCATCGATTACGGCCTGCACAACTCGATCAACGCCTCGCTCGGACCGAACAGCCCGACCTCGTTCTACCTTGGCCGCCTGACGCAGCAGGAAAAGCTGGTCAACGCCAACTTCAACTACGAGTGGCATTTGCCGGCGCTGGCCCAGCCGGTCAACGTCGCCTTCGGCGCCGAGTACCGCAACGAAACCTACAAGGTCAGGGCCGGCGATCCGGCGTCGTACGCGGTGGGGCCGGGCGCCGCCGTCGGGCTGGACGCCAATTCCAACGGCGCGCCGGGCTTCAGCGACCGCCAGTCCGGCAGCTGGGGCCAGGACAGCTACGCCGCCTACCTCGACGTCGAGGCGCCGCTGAGCCGCATGCTCACGGTCGGCGCGGCCTTGCGCTACGAGGACTTTTCCGAGTTCGGAAATACGCTCAACGGCAAATTGTCCGCGCGCCTGGCGCTGACGCCGGACTTCGCGCTGCGCGGTTCGTACTCGACCGGCTTCCGCGCGCCGACGCCGGGCCAGCTCAACACCAATAGCACCAGCCAGGGGCTCGACACCAAGACCTTGCTGGTGTTTACCACCGGCCGCCTGTCGAACAGTGATCCGTTGGCCGTCGCCTTGGGCGCCAAGCCGCTGCAGCCGGAAAAGTCGAAGAACCTGTCGCTGGGCTTCACCTGGAAGACCGCAATGGGCCTGTCCGGTTCGGTGGACCTGTACGAGATCAAGCTGCGCGACCGTTTCAGCACGTCGGCCTCGTTCGCCGTGCCGGCCGGCGTCGCCAATCCGCTGCGTTATACCTCGGTCAGCTACTTCACCAACGACTTCGACACCACCACGCGCGGCGTCGATGTGGTCGGCAACTACCTGAGCCGCGTGGGCGATGGCAAGCTCAATTTCACCGCCGCGTTCAACTACAACAGCACCAAGGTCGACAGCGGCCGCTCCAGCGTCGCCACCAATGCCAGCCAGCGCACCGTGTTCGAGGAGCGCCTGCCGCGCCAGAAGGCGACCATCAGCGCGACCTACGATCTCGGCGCCTGGAGCGCCCTGGCGCGCGTGCGCCACTACGGCGCCTGGACCGACAGCACCGGCAACGCCACCGGCGACATCTTCCAGCGCTTCGGCGCGATGCGTTTCCTCGATCTGGCGGCCAGCTACAAGATCGCGAAGAACCACTCGCTGCGCGTCGGCGTCGACAACGTCCTCAACAAGTATCCGGACGAGGCGGTGTTCCAGGCCAGCCGCGGCCTGATCTACTCGCGCAACGCGCCGTACGACACCGATGGCCGCAATCTCTACATCGACTACACGGTGAAGTTTTGAGCCAGCCCGATTTGAGGCGCCGCGCGTGGCTGCGCGCCGGCGCCATGTTATCGCTGGCGCCGGCCGGGGCGCTGGCGGCCACTCCAGCGCCGCAATTTCCGGTGCGGCCGCTGTTGGGGCCGGAAGCATTGGCCGCCGACGCCGACTACTGGCAATCGGTGGCCGACCTGTACGACATCACCGACGAGGTGGAGATGCTCGACAACGGCTACTGGGGTTCGATGGCGCGGCCGGTGCTCGAGGCCTACGAGCGCCACACGCTTGAGGTCAATCGCGGCAACGCCTACTATGGCCGCGTGCGGTTTCCCGCCGAGTACGAGGCGGCGCGCACCCGCGCCGCGCAGGCGCTGGGCGTCGAGCGCGACGAGATCGTCTTCACGCGCGGCGCCACCGAGGCGCTGCTGGCGCTGATCGGCGGCTACAACAAACTGCGTCCCGGCGACGCCGTGCTGTGCGCCGACGTCGACTACGACAACATGATCAAGGCCATGCACTGGCTCAAGGAGCGGCGCGGCGTCGACGTGGTGGCGATCGACATGCCGGAGCCGGCCACGCACCAGTCGTTGATCGATTGCTATGCGCGGGCGATGGAGCGCCATCCGAGGCTGCGCATGATGCTGCTGACCCATGTCAACCACCGCAACGGCATGGTGTTGCCGGTGGCTGAAATAAGCCGCATGGCGCGCGAACGCGGCATCGACGTCATCGTCGACACCGCCCATGGCTTCGGCCAGCTGGACATGCGCATCCCCGACCTGCGGGCGGATTTCGTCGGCATCAATCTGCACAAGTGGATCGGCGCGCCGGTCGGCGTGGGCGCCGTCTACATCCGGCGCGGGCGCGTGGCCGATATCGATCCGTACATGGGCGAGGAGGCCGGCGACGATATCCGCACGCGGGTGCACACCGGCACCGTCAACTTCGCCGCGTATCTGGCGCTGCCGGTGGCGCTGGATCTGCACCAGCGTATCGGCGTGGCCAACAAGCAGGCCAGGTTGCGCCGGCTGCGCAACCGCTGGGTCGAGGCGGCGCGCGGGATAGCCGGCATCGAGGTGCTGGCGTCGGCCGATCCGCGCCTGACCAGCGCGATCGCGTCGTTCCGGCTGGCGGGGCGCGCTTCGGTGGACGAGAATATCGCCTTGTCCCGACGTCTGTTGCGGGAGCATCGCGTATTCACGGTCATGCGCGACGGCCTCGCCGCCGGCGCCTGCGTGCGCGTGACGCCGTCCATCTTCACCTCCGAGGAACAGATCGACCGCCTGGTCGCGGCGTTGAGGCAAGTGGCGGCGTAGTCGTTACAGCTGGACGGTTTGCGCCAGCGGCAGCATCGGGTCGAGGTGGCTGGTCAGCACGATGCACTGGCGCGCCAGCCGCGCCGGCGCCGATAGTTGTTGGCGCAGGTAGGCGACGGCGTCGACATCGAGGCCGTTGAACGGCTCGTCGATCAGCAGCAGGCGCACCGGCAGCGCCAGCGCCAGGGACAACTGCATCTTCTTGTGCTGGCCCAGCGACAGCGTGGTCACCGGCTGATCCAGTGTCGACATCAGATGGAAGGCGCGCAGCTCGGCGTCGAGCAGGGCGGCGTCGGTGGCCGGGTACAGCGCCAGGTGCAGGTCGAGGATCTCGCGCACGGTCAGCCACGGCAGTTGCGGCGTGTCGCCGCCGCAGTAGTGGCATCGCAGGCGGTAGGCCAGCGGTTGCGCGTGGATCTCGAGCTCGTCGAGCCGGATGGTGCCGCCGTGCGGCGTCAGC
>DATMSN010000616.1:0-6249 GCA_035565375.1 Duganella sp.
GAGCCGGTCGCACCTAGAATAGCGGCATGAACACTCCACTCCAATTCAAGTCGGGCGAGTTTTATGGCGAGGTGCATCACGGTGCGCGCGGCAGCGTGTTTGATATCCGCCGCCTGCACGCCACCCGCAGCGAAGACGAAGTTGAAACCCACCGCCATGACGATGCCCATTTTGTCCTGGTGCTGTCGGGTGTCTATATTTCCAGCGCCCGCCACGCACCGCCGCGCGCGCCGTCGCCCACCTTGGTTTTCAATCCAGCCGGCACCACTCACCGCGACCGCTTCCTTGACGGCAAAGGTAGTTTCATGACCGTGTCGCTGGCGCCTGTGCTGATGGCGGGCGCCGAAGAATTGCACGCGGCTCAAGAGCACGCCACGGTGTTGGGCAATGCGGCCAGCGCCGTTGCGGCGTTCGGAATCGCCCGGGAAATCTCCCGCGGCGGCGATCTCGCCATGCTCGAAGCGGGCGCTTGGGAGTTGTTGGCCAGTCTGCGGGTGGCCGCGCCCAAGTCCCGCGCGCCTTTGCCCCCGTGGGCCTATCTGGCCTACGAGGCCGTCATGGATATGGCCGCCGACGCCAATCTGCGTATCGCCGACTTGGCCGCCGCGCTGGGCGTGCATCCCGTGCATCTGGCACGCGTGTTCCGCCAAGCCTGGGGCTGTTCTCCGGGCGACCTGCTACGCTGGCGCCGCGTCGAGCAAGCCGCCGGCCTACTGCGCCTCCCTGAATTGAGCCTGGCCGACGTGGCGCTGAGCGCGGGTTTCGCCGACCAGAGCCACATGAATCGCGCCTTCCAGGCCCAGTACGGGACCACACCCGGCAGTTACCGGCGCCGGATGTTTCAAACGTCCAAGACGATGGCGGGTTCTCCGGGCTAGACTGGGCTTTTACTTACTTTGGAGGTGTCCATGTTGCGTACCCTTGCCATTTCCCTTGTTCTGGCAGTCGGCGG
This sequence comes from Duganella sp., assembly GCA_035565375.1. Lineage (GTDB taxonomy): Bacteria > Pseudomonadota > Gammaproteobacteria > Burkholderiales > Burkholderiaceae_D > Rugamonas. The sequence goes on from DATMSN010000616.1 coordinate 953, forward strand.
CGCGGCCCACGCGGCCGAGCTGGACGCAGTCACGAGCGCCGTAGCAGCGGGCGACTTCAAACAGATCACCAGTGTGGTGGTGGCCCAGCACGGCAAACTACTGTACGAGCACTACTTCGACAAGGAGGGGGCTGACGGTCTGCGCAATACGCGTTCGGTGACCAAGACGGTGACCGGCATGCTGATCGGCCTTGCCGTCGAACGCAAGCTGGTGCGCGCCGACACCCCTGTACTGCCTTATTTTCCGGAACTGCACCCGTTGGCCCACGCCGACCCGCGCAAGGACAAAATCACGGTTGAGGATTTCCTGACGATGAGTTCCCTGCTCGAATGCGACGATGACAACCAGATTTCGCGCGGCAACGAGGAGCGCATGTATCTGGTGGAGGACTGGAGCCGCTTCGCGGCAGACCTGCCGATCCGCGGCTTTCCCGAGTGGCAGCCCCGCCCCGAGCAATCGCCGCACGGCCGCGCCTGGAGCTATTGCACGGCGGGCGTGACCCTGCTCGGGCCCCTGCTCGAAAGGGTGACCGGGCAAAGCGTGCAGGACTTCGCTGCCGCCAACCTGTTCACACCGATCGGCATCGACAAGGTGAGATGGCAATATCAACCGAAGGGCACGGCGATGACTGGCGGCGGCCTGCAACTGCGCAGCGCCGACCTGGCGAAGCTCGGCCAGCTTTACCTCGACGGCGGACGCTGGGGCGGCAAGCAAGTGATCCCTGCGGCATGGGTCCAGCGGTCGATCCAGCCGCAGGCGCACGCGCGCGAAGGGTACGACTATGGCTACCTGTGGTGGCTGCAATCGTTCAAGGTGGCCGGCCGCGCGGTGCAAAGCTACGGCATGGCGGGGTCGGGCGGCAACAAAGTATTCGTGCTGCCGGAGCTGGACGCGGTGGTCGTCATCACGACCACCAACTTCCAGATCCGCGATGCGCACCCTTTGAGCGAAAAACTGCTGACGAACTTGATCTTGCCGGTGTTGATGAAGCCCTGAGTGTTTTCCATGCAGAGGCGCAGCCCAAGCTTCGCTGCATCCGTTATCCACGATTCCCCACTAACCGAGGTTGTCTATGAAGCGATTTTTATTGTGTTTGTTGTGCGTGGTATCGCCACTGGTGGCGCAGGCAGCCGATATCACCGATAGCCAGTTGATTGAAGGTACCGTACGCGACTATATCGAGTCGCAGCAAAAGACCGATCCGGCCCGCATGGAACGCGCGCTCGATCCCCAGCTCGCCAAACGCACCTATTGGCAGGCGGCCGACGGCACGGAATTCATCATGAAAACCGACATGGACACTATGCTCAAGGTGGCCAGGAACTACAACAAGGATGGTACGAAATTCCCCGCGCGGCCACGGGTGGACATCAGGATCCTCGATATCGACCAGCGCGTTGCGACTGTCAAGTTGAGTGCCGATGAGTGGATCGATTATCTGCACCTGTATAGAAACCAGCGCGGCGAGTGGAAGATCGTCAATGTGCTGTGGCAGTACTACGATACGGCGCGCCAGGTCAGCAAAAAATAGCTGCCGCCCGTTCTGTCAGATCAAGCCTCACCCAGTACAGGTTAGCGGACGCCGGCCTTCTCCAACTGCTCGATCTCGAAATCGCCGTCGTCCACGATCCGCTCCCACCCCTCGAACTTGCCCATGCCGCGCGTGCGCGCGATCGACAGCAGAAGGCTTTGTCCCGGCGCCGGGCGGTCCGGCTGCAGCTGATACACCGGATCGGCGAACGCCTGCGCCGGCGTGACGATGGTCCAGCCCATATCGACGAACTGCTGAATCACATCCTTCAGCCACAAGGCGTTGAGCAGGTTGTGATGCTGCAGCAGCACCTGCGGAATATCGCGCCCCTCCAGCTTGCGCGACAAATCGCGGTAAGCGATCGCCCGCTGTTTGACGTGCGCCAGATACGCCTGTTTGATCGGCGCGATATCCGCCTTCGGATTGGCGCGCAGCACCTCGTTCAGCTTCTCGTCCAGACGCCAGTCGCTGGTGTCAAGGCTGACGTAGCCGTTGCGATACCCATGCAGCTTGAGGAAGGCGCGCATGCCGTCGCGCTTTTCCGGCGTATTCCCCTCGCGCAGAAAGGTGAACCGAAACCACTTCTGATAACCGGGCAAGGTGGACGTGATGCGGTCGCAGTCGAGTATCTCCTGCTGGTACCGCGCCAGCGTCACCGTCGCCGCGGCCAGATCGGGATGCGTCATCGTATGGTTGCCCAGCGCGTGCCCCGCATCGCCCCACGCTTTGGCCAGCGCGTAGCCGGCCGGCTTGGTGGCGCCGAAGTCGCAGGTGACAAACAGCGCCGCCGATACCTTGTGCGTGGCCAGCGCGTCGAGCATCGCCTGGTTGCGCTGCTGCGGCGACATCAACGGCGTCTGCTCCAACCGGGGGCCGTCGTCGAAGGTGAAGGCGACCGACTGCGCATGCGCCGCGCCCATGCCCGCGAAGGCCATCAGCGCCGCCATGGCGGCTGAACGAATGCCGCGTCGAAGTGCCACTAACATTTTTTCTCCTTGAGTCGCCGCAGTTGCGCGGCTTGGTAGGCGCCGAAGGCGTCGTTGAACAGGCAGCGGATCAGCGGATCATCGACGATATCGGCGTCGGCAGGCGCGCCGCCGATACGCATATACATCGACGTCAGCGATTCGCCCAGCGCCAGCCCCGCATACAGCTTGGCGATGGGGATTTCGGTCATCCACGACGGCGCTTCCTCGTCGCCCGCCGCCGCGATGCTGTCGCCGTGGATGCGGTAGCGGAAGCGCCGCACGCCGCCGGCATGGTCGTAGACCGACAGCTGCCAGACGCAGGGCGTCTCGAAGTAGCTATCCGGCGGCAGCTCCATCTCCTGGTATTTGTCGATCAGGCCCGCGCCGCAGTAGTCCAGCACCAGCGCGGTTTGCTCGTCCGTCAGCGGCGCGAAATGTGCGGCGATCTCGGAAGTCGGCGGCGGCGTGATGCCGGCGTCATATTGATAATCGACGTCCTGCTCGCCCACCGGCAGCACCCACGGCAGCGGCGCGGCAGGCGTCAGCGCTTGCGGCGTCAGCTCCATCGCGACGGAGGGATTGAGGCGGACGATACGCGCATCCGGCAGCCAGGCGCCCACCTCGCGCTCGAACTGTTTGTAAGTGATCGGGAACAGCGCGTGGTTGTACCAGGACCACGGCTCCTGCACGAACTGGCAGGAGCTGGGGACGACGTGGCGCGGCTTGAGCGCGCGCAGCTGCTCCGGCCACTCCTCCGGCAGTTCCGGCTGGCCGCCCTCAGCGCGCGACGGCGCTATCACGTCGATCTCGCGCATCGTCTGGAAGGGCCAGAGCACCATGTCCCACGGCGCGTAGGCCGTCAGCTGTTCCAGCGTTTCCGGGTCCATCCACGAATCGACGACGTTGAGCACATTCAAGCCGCCGGCGCGGATGTGGAACATCGAATCGACATCGGCATCGAGCGCCCTGCGCGGAATGACTTCGATCGCGCCGACCAGCACCGGCGCGTCCACCACCAGCGCCCGCACGTCGACGAAGCCCAGTTCCCGTATCATCGCGAACAGTTCGTCGAACAGGCAGTAAAGGTAGATCGGCGTGGCGCGCGGCAGCAGGTCCAGGCTCTCCATCGAACAATGGTCGTCGTGGAAGTGCGAGATGAACACGGCGTCCGGCGTCAGCTTCCTGATCCGCGCCTCGTCGAAGCGCACGGCGGGAAAGGCGTGGCAGTTGCGGCTGAACGGGTTTTCGAAAATGGGATCGAACAGTATCTGCGTGCCCTCGTGCTCGAAGACATAGCCCGCGTGGAGTATTCTGGAAATCTTCAGCGGCGACATGTGCGTGCTCCAATCAAAATGTCGCGCTATCTTATCAGACATAAAAACGCCAAAGCCCGCGGCGTGGGAGGCTGCGGGCCTCGGCGGGTACTGCAGTCTTATTTGCCTGCGGGCGCCGGCGTGGATGCCGCTTTGGCGGCGGCTTTGTCAGCTTTTGGCTTGGCGGCAGCGGTGGCCGCGGCGCCCTCTTTCGACTTGCCGTTCACTTGCAGGCCGGCTTCCGACAGCTTGGCGGCGTTCTTGCCGCCGATGCCTTTGACGCGGCGCTCAAGATCGGCCCAGTCCTTGAACTCGCCCTTTTTTCGTTCTTCCAGGATGGCGGTGGATTTGGCCGGGCCGATGCCCTTGATCGAATCGAGCGCGGCCGCGTCGGCCTTGTTGACATCCACTTGTGCGAACGCAAAGCTCATGGTCGCGGCCAGCGTTGCAATGCCCAGCAGTAGTTTTTTGAACATGTCTGTCTCCGTGGTTGGTCTCTAGCAAGGGCGGAAGTCGCGCCTTGAATGGCCTTAACGGGCCCGAGACAACGACGGTTGACGCCGTTCTTATGATCTGTGTCAAACGCTGCCGTCAACGGTCGTGCATGCGGCCGCAACGCATGCATGGTCGATGACGCACTGACATCTACAACACGTAGGGCGGATTAGGCGGAACGCCGTAATCCGCCAATGCATGCGCCGCCGCAACGCATGCATACGTGTCTCCGTGGATTAGATGCCCGCGTCGAACAGCTCTTCGCGCGTGACCGTGGCGGTGCCCAGCTTGCCCACGACGATGCCGCCGGCGCGGTTGGCCGTCTGCACCGCTTCGTTCCAGCCGGCGCCCGCGCCCAGCATGCACGCCATCGTGGCGATGACGGTGTCGCCTGCGCCCGAGACGTCGAACACCTCGCGCGCCTGCGCCGGCATGTGGAACTGGTCGTTCTCGGTGTACAAGGTCATGCCCTCTTCCGAACGCGTCAGCAGCAAGGCGTCGAGCTTCAGTTCCGCGCGCAGCTGCTGGGCCTTGGCCGTCAACTGCTCTTCGCTGTTCCAGCTGCCGACGATGCGCTTCATCTCCGACTTGTTCGGCGTGAGCACGGTGGCGCCGGCGTAGCGCGAGAAGTCGTCGCCCTTCGGATCGACCATCACCACCTTGCCCGCCGCGCGCGCCGAGGCGATCATGTCGGCCACGTTCACCAGGCTGCCCTTGGCGTAGTCCGACAGCACGATGACGTCGTAGTCGGCCAGCAGCGCCTTGAACTGCAGCAGTTTGTCGCGCAGCACGGTGTCGGTCGGCGCTTCCTCGAAATCGATGCGCACCATCTGCTGCTGGCGGCCGATCACGCGCAGCTTGATGATGGTGGAGATGGCGTCGTCGCGTTTGAGGTAGCTGTGGATGCCGGCGCCTTGCAGCAGCTGCTCCACCTCGGCCCCCGCCTCGTCGGCGCCGACCACGCCCAGCAAGCCGGCGTGCGCGCCCAG
>DATMSN010000617.1:0-7138 GCA_035565375.1 Duganella sp.
TACGATGTCGCCACAGCAATGTTGGCGATCGCGTCACCGCTAGGCATGTAGCGAATTTCCGGATCGCGACCCAGATTGCCGACGATGATGACTTTGTTGACTGATGCCATGTATAAAACTCCTGAGTAACGACGGCCGCGCTTTGCGGGCTGTTTAGGGAATGCTAAACGCGGATTATAGCATCGCCGGGAGGGCAAAATCCTGCGTCCGTGGCGGCTCATGGCCGATTACGGCGTGCCGCCTAATCCGCCCTACGTGATTCAACACACCCTCGCGCAATCGGACTGGAGATTCTTGATGGTCCATTGAAACGCCGCAAGAAAATACTGGTATTATATACAGTGTCAAGCCCCGGGCGCGCGATGTAGATCAAGCCGGGCGCATATATACCCAAACCCGGCTATAGTGACGGGTTGACTCTAAAGGCCAAATCAATGGAACAGATCCGCATCCGCGGCGCACGCACGCACAACCTCAAAAACATCAATCTCGACCTCCCGCGCAACAAGCTCATCGTGATCACAGGCCTGTCCGGCTCGGGCAAGTCGTCGCTCGCTTTCGATACGCTGTACGCCGAGGGCCAGCGCCGCTATGTGGAGTCGCTGTCGGCCTACGCCCGCCAGTTCCTGCAACTGATGGAAAAGCCCGACGTCGATCTGATCGAGGGCCTGTCGCCGGCGATTTCGATCGAGCAAAAGGCCACCTCGCACAATCCGCGTTCGACCGTCGGCACCGTGACCGAGATCCACGATTATCTGCGCCTGCTGTACGCGCGCGTCGGCACGCCTTACTGCATCAACCATCCGGACCAGGCGCTGGCCGCGCAGACGGTGTCGCAGATGGTCGACGCGGTGCTGGCCATGCCCGCCGAGACCAAGCTGATGATCCTGGCGCCGGTGGTGGCCAACCGCAAGGGCGAGCATTCCGACCTGTTCGAGCAGATGCAGGCGCAGGGCTTCGTGCGCTTCCGCGTCCAGAGCGGCACCAACGACGCGAAGATCTATGAAGTCGACGACCTGCCCAAGCTGAAGAAAACCGAGAAGCACACCATCGACGTGGTGATCGACCGCGTGAAGGTCACCGCCGACATCAAGCAGCGCCTTGCCGAGAGCTTCGAGACCGCGCTGCGCCTGGCCGACGGCCGCGCCGTGGCGCTGGAGATGGACCGGGCCGCGGAAGGCAACGGCACTGAGCACGTCTTCTCCAACAAGTTCGCCTGCAACACCTGCGGCTATTCGCTGCAGGAGCTCGAGCCGCGCCTGTTCTCGTTCAATAACCCGATGGGCGCCTGCCCGGAGTGCGACGGCCTCGGTCACATCGAGTTCTTCGATCCGAAGCGCATCGTCGCCTTCCCCAACCTGTCGCTCGCTTCCGGCGCGGTCAAGGGGTGGGACCGCCGCAACCAGTTCTACTTCCAGATGCTGTCCAACCTGGCGGCGTACTACGAGTTCGATCTGGACCTGCCGTACGAGCAGTTGCCGAAGACCGCGCAGGAAGTGATCCTGCACGGCTCGGGCAAGACGCACATCCCGTTCACGTACGTGAATGAGCGCGGCCGCACGGTCGTCAAGGAGCACGCCTTCGAGGGCGTGGTCACGAACCTGGCGCGCCGCTACCGCGAGACCGATTCGATGGCCGTGAAAGAGGAACTGGCCAAGTTCATCAACGAGAAGAAGTGCCCGTCCTGCGAAGGCGCGCGTCTGCGCATCGAGGCGCGCTTCGTCAAGGTCGGCACCGGCAAGCAGGAAAAGGCCATCTACGAGATCGCCGAGAAGCCGCTGCGCGAGACGCTGTCGTTCTTCGAGCAGTTGAAGCTCAAGGGCGCGAAGAAGGAGATCGCCGACCGCGTGGTCAAGGAGATCATCTCGCGCCTGAAATTCCTCAACAACGTCGGCCTCGATTACCTGTCGCTGGACCGCAGCGCCGATACGCTGTCCGGCGGCGAGGCGCAGCGCATCCGCCTGGCGTCGCAGATCGGCTCCGGCCTGACCGGCGTGATGTACGTGCTCGATGAGCCGTCGATCGGCCTGCACCAGCGCGACAACGACCGCCTGATCGAGACGCTCAAGCACTTGCGCGACATCGGCAACAGCGTGCTGGTGGTGGAGCACGACGAGGACGCGATCCGCACCGCCGACTTCATCGTCGACATGGGCAAGGGCGCCGGCGTGCATGGCGGCGACATCATCGCCCAAGGCACCTTGAAGGACATCCTGAAGAACAAGCAGTCGCTGACGGCGCAGTATTTGAACGGCACGATGAAAATCGCGGTGCCGAAGAAGCGCCACATCGCCGATCCGGACAAGCAGTTGGTCATCACCGGCGCCACCGGCAACAATCTGAAGAAGGTCAACCTGCATCTGCCGGTCGGCCTGATGACGTGCGTGACCGGCGTTTCCGGTTCCGGCAAGTCGTCGCTGATCAACGATACGCTGTATCCGGCGCTGTCGCGCCACCTGTACGGATCGCAGACCGAGCCCTCGCCGCACGACTCCATCAGCGGCCTGGAACACTTCGACAAGGTCATCGCCGTCGACCAGGCGCCGATCGGCCGCACGCCGCGCTCCAACCCGGCGACGTACACCGGCTTGTTCACGCCGATCCGCGATCTGTTCTCGACGGTGCCGATGGCCAAGGAGCGCGGCTACAGCGCCGGGCGGTTCTCGTTCAACGTCAAGGGCGGCCGCTGCGAGGCCTGCCAGGGCGACGGCGTGATCAAGGTGGAAATGCACTTCCTGCCGGACGTCTACGTGCCGTGCGACGTTTGCCACGGCAAGCGCTATAACCGCGAGACGCTCGAAGTCCACTACAAGGGCAAGAGCATCACCGAGATCCTCGACATGACGGTGGAGGACGCGCACGAGTTCTTCAAGCCGGTGCCGCTGATCGCGCGCAAGCTGCATACGCTGCTGGACGTGGGCCTGGGCTACATCAAGCTCGGTCAGAGCGCGACCACCTTGTCGGGCGGCGAGGCGCAGCGCGTCAAGCTGTCGCTGGAGCTGTCCAAGCGCGACACCGGCCGCACCCTGTACATCCTGGACGAGCCGACCACCGGCCTGCACTTCCACGATATCGATCTGCTGCTGAAGGTGATCCACCGCCTGCGCGACCAGGGCAACACCTTGGTCATCATCGAGCACAATCTGGACGTGATCAAGACGGCCGACTGGATCGTCGACCTGGGACCGGAGGGCGGCGCGGGCGGCGGCAAGATCATCGCCGCCGGCACGCCGGAGGATGTGGCCAAGAACCCGGCCAGCGTCACCGGCAAGTATCTGGTGCCGCTGCTGAAGTAAGCCATGAAACGTCAGCTATGAAACGGGAGCTCCCTCTCTCACCGCTCGATCAGATGATCGACATCGTCCGCCGGTTCGCGCCGGACGACGAGCGGTACGGGACGGTGATCCCGTTTTTGTCGTTGTTGCGGTCCTCGCGGCCGACACCTGTCACGCGTGGGGTACTCAAGCCCTCGTGCTGCGTGATTCTTCAAGGCGGCAAGCGCGTGCACCTCGGCGCCGATGTCCTCGACTACGGTCCCGGCGAATACCTGGTGGTGTCGGTCGACTTGCCGGCGGCCGGACAGGTGCTCAACGCCACGCCGGGGCAGCCGTATCTGCTGCTGAACATCGAATTCGATCCGCAGGAAATCGCCGCCGTCGTGGCCGAGGCGCGCATCGCGATGGCCAACGACGCGCAGCCGGTGCGTGGCGCGTTCGTCGGAAAATCCGATGCCGGTCTGCTGGAAGCATTGAACAAGCTGGTTCACCTGCTGCACGCGCCGGCGGCGGAGGCGGCTTTTCTGGCGGTGGGATTGAAGCGGGAAATCATCTATCGCCTGCTGACGGGCGAGTATGGACGCCAGCTGTATCAGAACGTGGTGCTCGACCAGCAGGATCGCGGCATCAGCAAGGCGATCGCGTGGCTCAAGGATCGGTTCGACCAGCCGGTGAAGGTGGAGGACCTGGCGCAGGCGACCAATATGAGCGTCTCCAGCCTGCACCACCGCTTCAAGGCGGTGACGACGATGGGGCCGATGCAGTATCAGAAGCAGCTGCGCCTGCAGGCGGCGCGCACCTTGCTGCTCAATGGCGATATCGATGCCGGCACCGCCGCCTACAAGGTTGGCTACGAAAGCCAGTCCCAGTTCAGCCGCGAGTACCGGCGCCTGTTCGGCGCCCCGCCGATGCAGGATGTGAAAAAACTGCGCGCTTAGCTGGCCGTCACGGTCCGCTTCTCATCCGCCACCCAATCCTTGATGTGCTTTTCCAGCACATCCATCGGCAGCGCGCCCGCGCCCAGCACCTGGTCGTGGAACTTGCGGATGTCGAAACCGGCGCCGAGCTCCTTGCGCGCGTAGTCGCGCAGTTCGAGGATCTTCAACTGGCCGATCTTGTAGCCCAGCGCCTGGCCCGGCCAGACGATGTAGCGGTCCGTCTCGCTCTGCACATCGACTTCCTCGATACCCGAATGGTCGTGGAAGAAGTCGACCACCTGCTGGCGGTTCCACTTTTTGTAGTGCAGCCCCGTGTCGACCACCAGGCGGATCGCGCGCAGCATTTCATCCTGCAGATGGCCGTAGTAGCTGTACGGGTCCTTGAAGAAGCCCAGCTCCTCGCCCAGACGCTCCGAGTACAGCGCCCAGCCTTCGGCGTAGGCGGTGTAGTTGCCCTGTTGGCGGAACATCGGCAAACCTTCGATCTCCTGCGCGATCGACAACTGCATGTGGTGGCCCGGCACGCCCTCGTGCAGCGCGGTCGTCTCGATGCTGATGGTGGAACGGTCCTTGAATTCCCCGGTGTTGACCATCACGCGGCCGGGGCGCTTGCCGTCCGGCGAGCCTGGCATGTAGGCGGCGGCGGAGGCGCCCTTCTCGCGGAACTCCTCGACCTTGATGATCTCCACCTTCGCCTTCGGCAGCACGCCGAACTGCTGCGGCAACTGGGTGTACATCTGGTCCGTGTATTTCTGATACAGGTCGATGATCTCCTGGCGCGATTTCGGATGCGTGACCGGGTTGGAGGCCAGCGCCTTGTTGAAGCTCTTCAGGTCCTTGAAGCCCAGCTTCTGCGCCGTCTCCAGCATCTGCCCCTCGATGCGCGCTACCTCGGACAGCCCGAGTTGGTGGATCTCTTCCGGCGACATATCGGTCGTCGTCGAATTTTGGGCCTTGAAGGCGTAGCGCTGGGCGCCGTCCGGCAGCGACCACATGCCCACTTCCTTGCGGCCGTGCGGCAGGTATTTGGTCTTGGTGTAGACGGCCAGCTTTTTATACGCCGGATTGACGTGGGTGCGCACCGCCGCCAGCACCTCCTTGCTCAGGCGCGCCTTGTCGGCTGCCGAGAACTCCTTCGGGAATTTTTTCAACGGCTCGGCGAACGGCGACTTGGCCGGCGCCATCGCCGCCACGTCCTCGCACTGCTTGACGATCTTCGGGATCAGGAATTGCGGCGGCATCAGCTGGTCGTTGACGCCCTTTTCCATCTGCGCGCGCGTCTCGTCGAACAGTTTGGGCAGCGACCGCAGGCGCTTGATGTAGTCCTCGTAGTCCTTGACGGTGTCGAACGGCAGCGCCGAGACGATCATCGGCGCGTCGATGTGGATGCCGGAGTTCTGCGCCAGCGGCATCTCCCAATCCTTGAAGCGGGCGCCGTCGACGTTCTGGCGCAGCTGGCGGACCATCAGTTCGCGGTTCAATTGCTCCTGCAGCGGGAAGCCGCTGGTGTCGACCGCCTCGAAGCGCTTGAGGAACTCGCCGTTGGTCTTGATATCGGCGTCGATGTTCGTCTGCGAAAAATCGGACCACTTGTCGTTATAGCGCTTGTCGCCCAACAGCGACGCCCATTCGGGGCTGTTGCGCATCGTGTACTCCCACTGCTCCTTGATCAGGCTATTGAGCGCCGCGCGGCGGCTTTCAAGATCGGCGGTGTCGGCACGCGCCGGGCCGAGTAGCAGGGAAAACAGCAGCGCGCTGGCGACGCCGAGACGGGTGGTGGTCAAATTCATGTTGGACAATCCATAAAAAGTGTCGAGGATGCACTGTAAAACAGGTGCCGTCACGGCGACGGGGATTTGCGACGGACGGTGAAAACGCGGTAGCGAAGCGTGTTTTCCCGCGACAGGCAGAATCAGGCAAAAATCGGGCAGGATTCGGACTGACGCGCCGACGGGACGTTTTCTAGAATGGACGCACTCAATCCACTACCGGAGCCTGGCCATGCGCAACATCGATCATATCTACATCAACGGACAATTCGTCATCCCGCACGGGACGGAGATGGCCGATCTCGTCGACCCGACCACCGGCCGGCTAACAGGCCAGGTGCGACTGGGGGATGTCGAGGACACGCGCCGCGCCATCGCCGCCGCCAGGGCGGCCTTCCCCGCTTTCTCCCACACCACCAGGGCCGAACGCGGCGCCTGGCTGCAAAAACTGCACGACGCGGTGGCCGCGCGCGCCGACGACGCCGCGCGCGCGCTGGTCGAGGAATACGGCGGCCCGCTCAACACCAGCGTGGGCAGGTCGCGCTACACCGCCAGGATGTTCCTCGACGTGAAAAAGGTCATGGACGATCACGCCTTCGTCAAAACCGTCGGCGTATCGAAGGTGGTGCTGGAGCCGGTGGGCGTGGTCGGCATCATCACGCCGTGGAACTCGAGCGCCTGGTTCATCGCCAACAAGGTCGCCAGCGCCATCGCGGCCGGCTGCACGGTGGTGGTCAAACCGAGTGAATTGAGCGCGGTGCAGAACCAGATCCTCGCCGAATGCTTCCACGCGGCCGGGCTGCCGCCGGGGGTGGTCAACATCGTCAATGGGCGCGGCGACGTGGTCGGCGCCGAGATCAGCGTCCATCCGGACATCGACAAGATCTCCTTCACCGGCTCCACGCTGGTCGGCAAGACCATCGCGCGGGCGGCGGTCGATACGATGAAGCGCGTCACGCTGGAACTGGGTGGAAAAAGCGCCAACGTGCTGCTCGACGACGCCGATTTCGAACGGGCCATACCGACCGCGATCCAGGCCTGCTTCATGAACAACGGGCAGGCGTGCATCGCCGGCACGCGCCTGCTGGTGCCCGCGCACCGGCTGGAGCAGGTCAAGCGGCTGGCCAAGGCGGCGGCGGAGGCGGTGGTCGTGGGC
>DATMSN010000618.1:0-5252 GCA_035565375.1 Duganella sp.
CGACCTGAAGTTCAGCTACGCGCTGCTGCGCAAGGATAACCTGGTCGCCACCACCAGCGGCCTGTTGCCGGCGACCGGCGCGCTGGCCGACAACGGCAGCAACTCGGCCACCCGCCACGACTTCCAGCTGCGCGGCATCCCCACCAATCCCGGCGGCTCGCTCGAGCTGGGCATGAGCTTCATCGTCAAGGACGCCAAGGGCAACGCCGGGCAGTCGGCCGACACCCTGCACTCCGGCTATGGCGCGACGATCCAGCACCGCCAGAGCGGCATCAACGGCGACGGCGTTAACAAGTTCGCGCTCCAGTACGGCAAGGGGCCGGGCACGGGCGGCGCCGACCAGGCGATCGGCGCGATCGGCAACCTGTCCGACGACAAGACCATCAGCCGCCTGCGCGTGGTCGAGGGCCTGTACACGCAGTTCACGCCGCGCCTGGGCGCCGAGCTGGTGGCGATCTACCAGAAGGACAAGGGCTTCACGCCGGAGCGCACCGTGCTGGGCGTGGCCGAGAACAAGGTGTGGACCAGCCTGGGCGGACATCTCGTCTACGGCATCAGCCGGCGCTTTAAAATCGGCATGGACCTGGGCGTCGACGCCATCCGGCCGGACGACGGGCCGACCCGCAGGATGACCAAGTTCACCATCGCGCCAACCATCTCGTCCGGCATGGGCCTGAACGCGCGCCCGGACCTGCGCCTGTTCTACACCTACGCCAAATGGAACGACGCGGCGCGCCTCGCCGCCGACAGCGCCAGCCCGGGCAGCGCGCTGTCGTCGACCGGCGCGTTCGGCGCGGCCAAGTCGGGCTCGATGATCGGCGTGCAGGCCGACGTCTGTTTCTGACCGCCGCCCGAGGCGGGATCGGCGCGATAGTGGCCGCCCGCCGGGGCTCTTGGCAGAGCACCATTCCGGGCGGCCGAAGCGTTGCTTAATTGACACGGTATGTAAAATTATTCCAAGCTAATTTGGCAACATCGTTAAATGTGACAATGTGAGCATTTTCATAATATCAACTTATCCATACTCGACCTGCAATCCCGCGCAGTTGGGCAAACTGCAGATTCATTGTTGTTTAACGGGGAGTCGAGATGCGAACTGGAAATGCGAAATGGATGTTGTTGTCGGCGGCGCTGGCCTGCTTGGCCGGCGCACACAGCCAAGCTGGCGAGCTGCGGGCTCAAATCGTCGCGAAGTGTCCAAACCAGCCTGAAAAGCCGGTGGTGCTGGAGCCTCAAATGGGGCCCCTGGCCGCCATCTTCATTCCCGAGCTCATCGCCACCGGGGTGGACATCGCGGCAACCGCGCTTGCCGAAGCGGCCAAGGCTAATACGGTGACGCTTGTCGCCGACTCGAACACCTTCAATATGTACACGCTCACTCCGAAGGCCGAGTTGTCCTTCAACGAGAATGTGGGCTGCCTGCTCGTCTATCTACCGGCCACGAAAGAGTCGCGTGGGAAAAACCAAGGCGCGCCGGCGGCGGCCTGGTTCACGAAAGTTTCAGGGGTTGTCGACGGCATGATGGATCCGCCGGAATTGTATGCTGAATTTGAGATCGACACGACCAGCCAGGGCAGCTTGAAGCTCAAGCTGATTCCTCAGCTGCTGGTCGTGTCACGTCCGCTTCAGGAAGGCTTCGCGCGCAAAAAGCAACGCGGTTATGTCTTCGCCCTGTCTTTCAAGGATGAAACATCACAGACCTCCTATGGGGCCGCGACCTTTACCTTCGAGGATATTCCTGTGGGCGCATGGACGAAAGATGGGCGGCCGGGGACAAAACAAACGGACTGGCCCCTTGACGCGGCGGTGCCGAAGATGCCCGAGAACGCCGATATTACCGAGGCGATCGCGGCACAGAAATCGAAGACGGCGCCATACCGTAGCGCCAACGCCCTACGCAAGCAGCAATACTCTGTGACTCACGCCGCTCTCCCCGATAGTCCTCCCGACAGCTTCGTATCCGACGAATATGCCGAAGCCTTGCGACAGTTCTGCAAGAAGATCGACGATGCAAGCCCGCCGAAGGCATCCCGGAAGATCGCCGACGCGCGATGCCCGGTTCAAGTGTTCATGGCGAAGCGCGACTTCTCACGCGCTGTCGACGCGGCGGCGTTGAAAGTGGGGGGGAAATGGGCCGATGCGTTCTTTGTTCAAAAATGCGCGGCCACCAAGGTCTCCACGGCCGACGGTCCGGAGCTGTGCCAGTTGCCGGCTCCCGATATCGGCGGCGTTGGAAATTCGCAGATTTCCGTCAGCGTTGTTGAAACATCGGAGGCGAGCGAATTTATACAGCGGCTGTCCAAAGTGTTCAGCGGCAAGAAGGAAGAGATCAAGACGGTGCTGAACGACAAATACAATCCCGCCCGGCGTGAGGAACTGGCACGGGGGGCCGCAACGAAAGGGCTCGACGCCCGCAACGCCTATCGCATCGCGGCGCTCAATGTGCAACAGACCGAAGCGCAGCTGCAGGAGGCTGCGGACAAGCCGGAGTCCGCGCGGGCCACCCTCCGCATTCAGTTGACCCAGGCGAAGATCGACGCGAACAAAGCAGCCATCGCCGCTGGCGCCGCCGTGCCGTATCCGGAATTTGACTGACCTTCCCATCGTCCACCTTCCTCTAGCGGGAGCATCATGACAATGCTACAGAAGATTCAAACGGCCACGCTTGGCGCGCTGCTCGGCGCGCACCTGACGGCGCCTGCCCAAGACGATCCGGCGATGATGGATATACTGCCGGAACACCTGCTGTACCACTACACCGCCGATCCTGCGAGGCCGGGCATTAATGCCTTGGACCAGTTGGTGGCCGGAGGGCGCCGGTGGGATCCTGGGAGGACGTTGCGCGTATGCTTCTACGGGGGCAACAGGACCGTTACCACGTTGATTCGGGAAGTGGCCAGCGAATGGAACGCTTTCTCCAGTACCAAGTTCGACTTCGGTCCGCCAGACGGATGGTACAAGTGCACAAACTCCAAGGATGGTTTCCACGAGATCAGGGTTGGATTTGGCGCCAAGGGCTACTGGTCGGCTGTCGGTTCCGACGCCGAGAGCTATGTCGCTGGCAAAGCCCCAAGCATGAACTTTGAGATGTTCAACACCCGCTACAGCGAAGACCGCTATCCGTATGGCACCGTGGTGGCGCAGGCAGTGCCTTACCACAAAGCGGCCATTCGCCATGAGTTCGGGCATGCATTAAGCCTGCTCCACGAAGCCTCCAATCCCAATGTGAACTGCTTTGATGAAATCCGCTGGATCGGGCCGAACAACGCCTACGAGTACTTTAAAAAGACCCAGAACTGGGACGAGGATGTTGTGAAGCGGAATCTGGGCCACGTCACCCAGACCGATCCGGATTATGTCGCCGGCGAGCCCGACTTCAGTTCCAACATGTTCTACGCCTTGCCTTGGGAAATCCTGAAGAATGGCAAGGCCAGCAAGTGCTATGTACCGCCCAATCTTCTCATTTCGAAGAAGGACGCGGAGATCGTCGCCAGGATCTATCCGCCTGTGGGGGCATCCCGGTTGGCGGCCGATGCAAACCTGGAAAGCGCCAATATCAGGCCCATGCCCAAGGTCCTCAGTGCGCTTGACTTGGAGGACGCGCAGACTAGGATCCTGGCGGATCTGGAGTCCGGCGACACCTATACCCGGCGTAACGCCAGGGTCCGTTTGGTCGAGTTGGTTTCCAGGGATTCTTCCGGAGCCCAGGTTGCCGGGATTCTTAGCAAAGTGCCGCAGGGGTCGTATCGCTATCAGTTGGGTGTTGCCGTCGCGGTCGCCAACTCGCCTGTTCAGGTCGGTGTAGACAAGGTCACATTGACGGCGCTCAAGACCCAGCAGACCAACGCCAGCGACCCGACGCTCAAAAACAAGCTGCGGCAAGCGCTCAAAAAACTATCGATCATGCGATAACGCGTCGCCCCCCGCCGCCATTCATCGTTTGCCGCCGCGCCGGCATGGGCAAAAACGTTGAACCGATGGATGGCGGCAACAAGCCGCGCAAGAGCCAGCAGGAGCACCCTCCGGGTTAGCCAAATCACAGCCGGTGCACATGCGCTCCTCTAAAAAATCGGGCGGCTAGGTTCGCGCGCCAAACATTTCCAATGCGCAAATGTGATATATTTAATCTCTGCCTCCTCCTTGCCACCGATCTGTCCGATATCCAGCACCGTTCGGCGCCAAGCTGCGAGCCTGCTTGGCGGCCATGCTCGACATCCACGCATCACGCCAAGCCATCGTTCTTTGGAAGGCCCACATGCACAGCACCGGATTCGATCAAGGCGGCCACGACCGTGCCGGGCCTTCGGCCGGACACACCGAACACACCCGCCAGGCCAGCCTGCTCAAGACCGGCGCGTTGCAGGACGCGATCTTCAACAGCGCGTACTTCTCCAGCATCGCCACCGACGAGCGCGGCGTGATCCAGATCTTCAACGTCGGCGCCGAGCGCATGCTCGGCTACAAGGCGCTCGACGTCGTCAACCGCATCACGCCGGCCGACATCTCCGACCCGCTGGAGCTGATCGCCCGCGCCGCCTCGCTGAGCGAGGAATTGGAGACGCCGATCGCGCCCGGCTTCGAGGCGCTGGTGTTCAAGGCCTCGCGCGGCATCGAGGACATCTACGAACTGACCTATTTCCGCCAGGACGGCAGCCGCTTCCCGGCGATCGTGTCGGTGACGGCGCTGCGCGACGCCGGCGACCACATCATCGGCTACCTGCTGATCGGCACCGACAACACCACCCGCAAACGCTTCGAACGGGCGCTGGAGGACAAGAACATCGAGCTCGAACACGCCAGCCGCATGAAATCCGAGTTCCTGGCCACGATGTCGCACGAGTTGCGCACGCCGCTCAACGCCATCATCGGCTTTTCCGAGGCGCTCAAGGACGGCTTGATGGGCGAGACCACGGCGCTGCAGCACGAATCGATCGACGACATATTCACCAGCGGCCAGCATCTGCTGTCGCTGATCAACGATATCCTCGACCTGTCCAAGGTCGAGGCGGGCATGATGGCGCTGGAGCTGGAGGCGGTCGACCTGCGCAGCCTGCTGCAAAACAGCCTGACCATCGTGCGGGAAAGAGCGGCGGCCCAGCGCATCGGGCTCGAACTCGATATCGGCGACGGCCTCGGCGTGGTGCAGCTCGACGTGCGCAAGACCAAGCAGATCGTCTACAACCTGCTGAGCAACGCGGTCAAATTCAGCGCCAGCGGCGGGCCGGTGCGGCTGCGCGCGCGCCGCGTGGCGC
>DATMSN010000619.1:0-3748 GCA_035565375.1 Duganella sp.
CAGGCGGCGGCCGACAAGGCGGCCGGCCAGCTGGCGTTGCTGGAGACGGCCAAGGCGCACGCCGACATGCAGCGCAAGGTGGCCGACACGACGGCCGCGATGACCGCCGCCAAGCAGAAGTTGCTGGAACTTGAAAGCCGCCGCCACGGCGCGGTGCAAAAAGCGCTGGCCGGGGTGCAGGCCAAGGTGGAAGCGGCGGAGGGCGCCGTGGTCGAAACGTTGGACGCGGCCCGCGCCCGCAAGGAAGCGCGCCAGGCGCAGCCGGTGTGGCGCGCGCGCTGATCTGATGATTAAACCCGCACGGCCAACCGGGGTCGTACCCCGTGGGGTACGACCCTTATGCGGTGCGGCGAGCGTATCGCCAAACGCGCGCCGGGTTTGGGGCGTCCGCCCGACAGCTTACTGCTGTACTTGCACCTTGGTGATGTAATACTCGGTCTCGCCGAAGCACTGCGTCGGCACACCCTTGTGCTGCGCATAGCTCAAAACCACGCGCTTGCCGGTGGCGTCGGTCAGTTGCCTGGCCACCGCCTCGTCGCGCACGCTGAACTCGAACTTCTCCGGTATCGCCCCCGGCATCGAGGTCAACAGGATCTCGCCCTCCCAGGTTTTGCATATCCAGCCACGGGTGGAAAACTTTTGCAGATAGCCCGCGCGTTCGCCTTCCGAATATGAAATATGCAACATCGCCCACGTGTAGGCGACGAAGACCAGCAGGGCGGCGGCCACCAAGCCGATGAAGTACAGCACGATACGGGATGATTTTGTCATAAGTGAGCCGAGTGAATATCCAAATGAGTCTGCAATGTTTTCAATCTTATCACGCGGGGTGCAGCCGCTTGTAACGGATCGATGACCACAGCGACACGGCGATGAAGGCGACCCCGGACAAGCCCGTGAACCACTCGGGGATGTGGTATTTGACACTGGCGAGCATGATCAGTGCCAGAATGCCGATCGCGTAATGCGCGCCGTGCTCCAGATACACGTATTCGTCCAGCGTGCCCTTGTGCACCAGGAACACCGTCAGCGAACGCACGAACATCGCGCCGATCGCCAGGCCCAGCATGATGATGACCACGTCCTTGGTGATGGCGAAGGCGCCGATCACGCCGTCAAAGCTGAACGAGGCGTCGAGCACCTCCAGATACAGGAAGCCGCCGATGCTGCCGCGCGAGACGGCCGCCACCACCGCGCCGACGCCGGCCTCGGTGGTGTCGCCGTCCTCGGCCGGCGGCTCTTCTTCCAGCAGGCTGCTGATCCAGCCGACCGCCAGATACACCAGCACGCCGACCACGCCGGCCGTCAGCACGCTCAATTTTTCGCCTGCCGGCACCAGGTAGACGCAGCCGAACACCGCCGCCAAGGTCAGCAGCACGGCCAGGCTTTCGGTGCCGTGCTCGCCCAGCTTGGCCTCGATCCAGCCCAGCCAGTGCAATTCCTTCTCCTCGTCGAACAGGAAATTGAGGAACACCAGCAACAGGAACGCGCCGCCGAAGGCCGCCACCTGGGCGTGCGCGCCGGTCAGGTAACGCGAGTACTCGTCCGGGTTGGTGGTGGCCATGGTCCACACGTCCATCAGGCCCAAGCCGGTCGCCATCGACACGATCAACAGCGGGAACAGCAGCCGCATGCCGAACACGGCCACCAGGATACCCACCGTCAGGAACAGCTTGCGCCAGAATTCGTTCCAATGGCGCAACACGGAAGCATTGACGACGGCGTTGTCGAACGATAGCGACACTTCCATGATGCCAAGCACGACGCAGATCCACAGCGCCTGCAGCACGCCGGCACTGCCGCCGTGGTTGAAGCCCCACCAGCCGGCCAGGCCCAGGAGGATGAAGGTGACGACGAAGGAGATGCCGAAGTGCCGCATAATTGTCTTTTTTGAAATGAAGGGATAACTTGAATTTTATATTAGTTGCTTCCGCCACAGTGAGGCCATCTGCGATAATTGCGCCACAAAAATGCAAAGGAATTCCAGATGGACATCGCTTACCTCGTCACGCCACTGATCACCTGGATCACCGTCGGCCCGATCAAGTTTCTGATCAACAGCGCCAAGGCGCGCAAATGGGCCTTCAATCTGGTCGGTAACGGCGGCTTTCCGAGCAACCACAGCGCCGTGGTGTCGAGCATGGCGACCTTGATCGCGCTGCGCGAGGGGATAGGCCACCCGGCGTTCGGGGTGGCCGTCACCTTGTGCTTTATTGTTGTCATTGATGCCAATAGTCTGCGCCAGCATGTCGGCAAGCAGGCCGCCGCTATTAATAGGTTGGCGGCCAGCGATGAGAAACAGGGCAGCGGTCATACTTGGCTGCGCGAGCGCATGGGCCACACGGTGGTCGAGATCATCGGCGGCCTGTGCACCGGCATCGCCATCGCGCACGGTATCCACGCCATCTTTGGGCGCGGCTGATCGGCTCCCGCAAATGCTGAAATACCTCGGAGACACGTAGGGCGGATTAGCGCAGCGTAATCGGCCATCAATGAGCCGCCGGCGGCGCATGCATGGCCGATTACGGCGTTCCGCCTAATCCGCCGTGCCTCCGGTGTTTGCGGGATTCCAGGCCGCCATCCCCCCTTGCTCTACCGTTCATCCCCATATTTGGCATTTCAGCCACAAAATCTACCGTCCGTCGCACGTGGATTGACCTCTGCCGGTCACTCATGGATACTCTCCGCGCTGTAGTCTGACTAAAATACCAATAGCATCACGTCCACTTTCTCGGAGAACTTTATGTTGCGTAAAACCCTACTCGCTCTCGCCGTCGCCGCAGCCCTGGTGGCATGCGGCAAGTCTGCCAAGGAGCCCGAGAAGGGTGCGGCGGGGGCGTCGGCCACGGCCAAGGCGGGCGACGACAAGGACGCCAAGAAAGAACCGGAAGTGGTGCTGCAGATGGCGCCCGAGGACGTGCTGGCGATTGAATCGAACTCGCTCGCGTCCGGCCCGGTGATCACCGGCTCGATCCAGCCCGAGCGCCGCGCCGACCTGCGCGCCGAGGTCGGCGCCGTGGTACTTCAGGTACTCAGGGAAAACGGCGAGGCCGTCAAAAAGGGCGACGTGCTGGTGCGCCTGGACGAAACCTCGATCCGCGACAGCCTGACGTCGGCCGAGGAAGCCACGCGCGCGGCCCAGCAGTCGCTGGCCCAGGCCGAGCGCATGCACGAGCGTAATACCACCTTGCGCGCCTCCGGCATGGTCTCGACCCAGGCGCTGGAGGACGCCGAGATCCGCCGCAACAACGCGCTGAGCGACCTGTCTGCCGCCCGGTCGCGCCTGGTGGCGGCGCGCCAGCAACTGAGCCGCACCACCGTGCGCGCGCCGTTCGACGGCATCGTCAGCGAGCGCAAGGTTTCCAACGGCGACACCGCCCAGATCGGCAAGGAGATGATCAAGGTGATCGACCCGTCGAGCATGCGCTTCGAGGGCCTGGTGTCGGCCGACAAGATCGGCGAGGTCAAGGTCGGCCAGCCGGTGCTGTTCCGCGTCAACGGCTATCCGGGCCAGAACTTCAGCGGCAAGATCAAGCGCGTCGATCCGGCCGCCAACGCCGTCACGCGCCAGGTCGAGGTGCTCGTCGAGTTCGCCGAGGCGGCGCAGCCGCGCGTGGCCGGCCTGTACGCCGAGGGCCGGGTCGAATCGAAGACGTCGTCGTCGCTGATGGTGCCGCCGTCGGCGCTGGTGCAGGCCGGCGACAACAATTATGTGTGGCGCGTCAAGGGCGGCGCCGTCAACAAGGTG
>DATMSN010000620.1:0-10245 GCA_035565375.1 Duganella sp.
CCTGTTTGTCGGCGTACTCCAGTTTCCCGCTGGAGAAGTCCAATGTCTGCCGCAGGACGAACACGTGAAATTGCTGCTCGTACTGGTCGATCGCTTCGAATGCCTGCGCGGGGAACGGGGTGTGGTTGACGACCTCCATCATCGGCCCTAATTGATATCCACGTCTTTACCGTTGACATGCACAGGACCGGAGGCGCTGATATCGATGCTGGTTCCCGTGATCGTGATCGCGCCGTTGGCCGTCATTTTGAAACTGGCGCTGCCCACCGTGATTTCAAACGAATCGCCGGCATTGATCGAAAAACTTTTGCCCACGCTCGTGCTGAGGTTCTGGCCCACGTTCTCGAACTGCGCGCCGGCCACCGAGGTGACCATGCCGGCGCCGACGGTGACCGCATATGCGCCACCTATCGTCAACGTCTTGGCGACCGTGATCGTCTCCTCCTTGTTCAGCCCGACCCGTTCGGTCCTGGTCTTGCCGATAACGACGGTCTCGTCCTGTCCGACTTTTTCGCTGCGGTTGCCGCCGATGTCGATGTGCTCGTCCCGATCGACGCGCTCGGTGCGGCAGTTGTGGACTGTGATCTTTTCATCGTTGCCGACCGTTTCGGTGCGGTCGTGCTTGACCTCCACCGTCTCGTCGCGGTCGATGGTCTTGCGGCGGTCGTTGCCGACCGTGTGCGATTCGTCGTGCTCGACCTCGATGCGTTGATCCTTCTCCGCGTGCAGCCACAGCTCCTCGGACCCTTTCCGGTCCTCGAAGCGCAGCGCGTTGGCGTTGGCCGCCTTGCCGCCGATGCTGGAACGCGTGGCGATGCCGCTTTGCGTCTTGTTGGCCGGCAGTTCCCACGGCGGCATGTTGGCGGCGTTGTAGACGCTGCCAATGATCAACGGCCGGTCGCAGTTCCCGTCCAGGAATTGCACCACCACTTCCTGGCCGATGCGCGGCACACTGATGTGGCCGAAACCCGATCCCGCCGCGCTCGTCATCACCCGTACCCAGGGCGAGCTCTTATCGTCCGATTTGCCTTCCCGGTCCCAGTGGAACTGCACCCGGACCCGTCCGTACTTATCGGTGTGGATTTCTTCGCCCTTGGGGCCGACGACGGTCGCCGTTTGCACGCCGTAGATGCGGGTGTCGCGGCTCTGCGCGCCCAGTTGGGGGCGCCACCGTATGCTTTTCCTCAGACAGGTGAAAACATTGCCGTACTGGGAGACGCTGCCCTGGCCGTCGTGGTAGTTGTTGCTGGCCTCGTGATGCGCCGACACGATCAAATATTCACGCCCGGCTTTATCGCCGGCGGGTTGGCCGTCGACAGGACCGGCGCCGTGGCCGCCGCTGAAGTGGCCGCTCAGCGTGAAGGACAGCCCGGCCTGGACGTTGCGCTCGTTGCTTTCGGCGGCGAAGTCCAGGCCGCCGGAATCGACCACTTCCATGCGGTGCGCCGCCAGTTGTTCGCCGGCGTCGTCGTCCTTGAATCCGTACGCGCCCGTGTCCTGGTAGACCTCGTACGCCTCGACGGTGCCTTGTCGATTGCCGGACGGGCGCTCGGTGCGGTCGCTGCGGGCGTTCTTGAAGTTGTAGCTGTTGAGCGAGATCTTGCCGGACGAGATCTGCCGGATCGGCCTCCAGTGGCTGATGCCGTCGTCCTCCAACGAGCCGGCCTGGCTTTGATAGGCGATCTCGCCGCCGCCCGCGATCGGCTGCGCCAGCGTGCTGTCGTCGCCGATACACAGCGTGTGCCCATCGGCGCGGTGTTCGTACCAGTAGTGCGCACCGGCCGCCTCGAGGCGCCGATGCAGATGATTGTGGTCGGTTTCGTTGTACTGGACGGCCAGCGTCATCGACGGCGTTTCATCCACCAGATGGTATTTATAGTCGCGCTGCAGATAGTTCTGGAACACCAGGTCGCACAGTTCGGTCAGGGTGACGTTCTGAAAAACCCTGCAGTCCCCCTTGAGCCGCAAAAACGCCAGCCAAGGCTTGAGCACCATGTGGTAGAACGCGAATCCGCCGTCCGTCTTGTCGAAGCCGAACGCGAAAACATAACCGTTGAAATAGCGCAGCGTGCCGTCGTCGCGCACCAGCGAAATCGTCACCATTTTTCCCATGACATCCTTGAGCGGGATCAGCGCGTCGTCGGACAGGACTTCGACCTCGAAACTGAAGTCCGACGATAGCGCCTCGTCGGCGACCAGCGCGTTGGCCAGCATGACGCTGGCCGGGCCGTCGCCGTTAGGAAAATCCAGACGCAGCAGCCTCTGGCCTTGGGCGTCGCCGGCGAGTGCCGGGAGGAGGGCGGTAACCCCCTGAAGCAGATTCATGATGTCTGTTCCTCAGATATCGAAGGATGGGGCGAGTCACCAACTTTAGCGACCTGGTCCGCACTCGCCTTGCGTCGGATCAGATGGGTCCTTCAGATCATGTAGCGGGTGTCAAAGCGGTCCCGCCCGGCCGGTCCGGTGGCCAGGAAGGCGTCGATCCCGAGCCGCGCGCCGGCCGCCGCGGACAAGGTGATGCCCTGGACGTCGGCCGCGCGTAAAACCAGCTGGACCTCGTAGCGCAAGGTCGGCGTTTCGAACATCGCCAGCATGTTTTTTAGCGCGGCGGCGCCGGCGCTGTCTTTCAGGAAATCGTCGTAGCGCCGCTTGTCAAGCGGCCCCAGCCGTATCACGACCACCAGATCGCGCCGCCACATGCTGGTGCCGAGGACGGCGCCCGCGCTCAGCAGGCAGTTCTGTGTGCCCAGTGCGCTTTGAAGGCGTGGCTCCAGCGCGTGCCAGCGGCCGGCATGCGGCACGACCCGGATCGGCACCCTGAAATAGTCGTTGAGCACGTTTTCCACCATCGCCGCCGAGACCGGGCGGTGCGCGAACGCGGCCGCATAGTGGGCGGCAACGCGGTCGGGCACCGGCTGCGCCTGGCTGCCGCACAGCGATAGCATCAACGACCTCAGCCCGTCCGGCGCGCCGGAAGCCTGCGGCAGTTCCGGCCGGTGCTTGCGCCAGGCCTGATAAAACAATGCCACCATGCGGTTGGAGAAGATGTCCAGAAACTCCGCCGCCCCGCCATCCTTTTCGACGAGTTGGTGAGAAGCGATGCGCTCGCCGTAGTGGTTGGGCAGCACGCCGTGGTTGCCAAGAAAGCCAATGAAGGTTGGCGTGATGGCAATGCAACCAAGGCGTCCCTGGTCCAGCGCGGCAACCAGTTCCTGTTCGGTGGCGCGCTTGTACGACCCGGTGTCGCTGCGGATTTGTAAGGCCTCGATTTCGCTGGCCGGAAATCGCTCGCTGGTGCTGTTGCGAAATCGAAGGAAGTCGGACAGCGCCGTCCCGGCGTCGAGGCCGCG
This sequence comes from Duganella sp., assembly GCA_035565375.1. Classification (GTDB taxonomy): domain Bacteria; phylum Pseudomonadota; class Gammaproteobacteria; order Burkholderiales; family Burkholderiaceae_D; genus Rugamonas. The sequence goes on from DATMSN010000620.1 coordinate 3,351, forward strand.
CTCCGCCAGCAGGCGTTCGAGCAACAGCACCGCCTGGACAAACTCGAACCGATAGGGTTCGTCCAGCAGTTGCTGAATCAGTCCAGCAGGTTCGTGCCGCTTCGTGGTTGACATCGCAACAGTTCCTCCCCCGTCTTGTTTGACACCACCACGAGCTGGCTGAATACATTGATTTGGCAATACAGGCCGAAGAAGTGGTCGAGCGTCTGCGCGAACAAGTGCACGCCGCCGCCGACGAAGGCTTCCTCGTCGACGGTCATGCTGATCTCCAGCCCGGGCATCAGCGCGCCGCTGGGCTCGCCGGGTATCCACGCCATCGTGGTGCGATAGCGCAGCGCCGTCACCCCCTGTATCTGGCGCTGGACGCTGGCGTTGCGCGGCAGGTTGTAGAGCGTGAGCATTTCCCTGAATTCCTCGAGTCCGACGTCGCTCAACGAACGGTGGTTGAGCGTCAGGTGCGATATCAAGCGCCAGTGGCCGCCGCTGGCGGCGTCGAAACGGTAGGGCCGCGAAGGCTTGCGCAGAAGCCGGATCGGCGTCCGCGTGAATTGCCCGTCCAGCACCAGATCCCCCTCGGCCTGGCCGATGCCCAACATGGTGGGCAGATCGCGATTGCTGCAAAGCAGCTCGACCGACAGCGTCTGCGTCTTGCCGGTCGCCGCCAGCGGCACCAGCTCGGTGTTGACCAGACTGATGCGCATTTCGTGGCCGGGGCTGAGCTCGGCCGTGAGCGGGTCGCGCCGCAGCACCCAGTAGTGTCCCGGCGGCTGCAGGTGTTCGCCGTGATGCATGCTGTAGAACGGCCTGATCTGCTCGATGCCTTCGGGGCGGGAGACGTCCGTGATCAGCCGCGCCGATTCGATGCCGTGGATCTCATACGCTTCCGGCTTGGCGGTATCGGCCAGCAGGGCGTAATCGGTGGTGGTGTGCCGCACATCCACCGGGGCGCCGGCGCGATGGAATAGATTGACCACCGGCGCGCAATTCAACAGAAGATGCTGGTCCGATAATTTGGCCAAGATCTGGGCGAGATGCGTGCCATGCTGGATACCTTTGAGCAGCAGATGCAAGCTAAGGCGCCGGCATTTTTCCGGCATCAGCGCCGCGATCTCGTCCCAGGCCAGATCGAAGAAGTTGAATTTTTCCGGGAAGGCGAAGTACTCCGTCAACAGCCGGTAGGCCGGGTGCGATCTGGCGGTGAAGGGAATTAACGCGTCCCCTTCCGAAAAACCGGCCGGGCCGACGAGTGGCCGCCGCAATGGTAGCCAGGGCGTGCCGTCGAACGATACACAGGCCGATTGCACGCGCGTGAACAAGGTGTCGCGCAGCGCCGCGCTCAACGATGGCTCGGCGTCGATGAACAGGCGCAGCCGGCCGACACCGATCTCCGCCAGCGCCCCCCTGCCGGCGCATTCGAAGGTCAGCTCCATGCTTGACGTGACTTCCCCGTCCAGGCGGATCGACGCCGGCGCGTTGACGATCGGGTGGTATCTGGCGGCGGCCAGCGTCACGGGCGCGACCTCGATGTCCGATGTCGTGCGGAACCTGCATTTGACGCCGCGCACCGGCGCCGATTTCAACTCCGTGCCGCGCGGCAGCAAGGTGGTGATGTCCGGCTGGTCCGAGGCGGCGGATTGAAAATCGATATGGATGATCGAGCAGGAAGGAAAGCTGCGCAGATAATGCGGGTAGAGCATTTCCAGCAGCGATTCGGTAAACAGCGGATAGTCGTCGTCCAGCCGCTTGGCGATGCGCGCGGCCAAGAGGGCCGAGGCCTGGATCAGCCGTTCGACGTGCGGGTCCTTGCAGGTATCGCCGCTCAGCAGCAGATTGCCCGCGATGCCGGGATACTGTTCCGCAAAGCCCCGGCACAGGCGCCGCAACAGCGCCAGCTCCGATTCGTAGTGCGGCAACAGGTCCTTCATGGAAAACCTCCATCATCTCGTGACAGCCATGCTGACACCGAAGCGGGGGCGGATTATTGACGGTGAGCAAGAGAATGGCGGAGGGGAATTGCGTCCCCGTGTCGAGATATTGCTAATTGCAATCGATTGTAGTAAATCAATAGTTAAAGCGGATGATCCAAGAAAACTGATTATTTTGAAGCTATTGATAGCCTAAAGCCGCTAAAAACACCAAAAATTCGGTCATTTGCTGTCGAGTATCATAAAAAATGCCCATATCCGTTATCATCGTTGGTGAAAATACCTACTTAAATGAAAGAATTGGTCTGATAAAATCGTAGGCTTTCCGACCGCACAAACAGGAAGGCAGCACAGCATGGATTCGTCATCTGAGAAAAAAGAAGAAATTCGTCAACAATTGCGCGTCGCCGCGCTCGAGTACCACGAGTTCCCGACACCAGGCAAAATCAGCGTTACGCCGACCAAGCAACTGACCAACCAGCGCGATCTGGCGCTTGCCTACTCCCCGGGCGTGGCTGCCCCGTGCGAAGAAATCGTCATCGACCCGGCCGCCGCCTATAAATACACGGCGCGCGGCAACTTGGTGGCCGTCATCACCAACGGCACCGCCGTGCTCGGCCTGGGCAACATCGGTCCGCTGGCCGCCAAGCCGGTGATGGAAGGCAAGGGCGTGCTGTTCAAGAAATTCGCCGGCATCGACGTCTTCGACATCGAGATCAACGAGCTCGATCCGGACAAGCTGGTCGACATCATCGCCGCGCTCGAGCCGACCTTCGGCGGCGTCAACCTGGAAGACATCAAGGCGCCCGAGTGCTTCTACATCGAGCGCCAGCTGCGCGAGCGCATGAAGATCCCGGTCTTCCACGACGACCAGCACGGCACCGCCATCATCGTCGGCGCGGCCATCATGAACGGCATCCAGTACGTCGGAAAAGATATCAAGAACTGCAAGCTGGTCGTCTCCGGCGCCGGCGCCGCCGCGCTGGCCTGCCTCGACCTGATCGTCGACCTCGGCTTCCCGCTGGAGAACATCTACGTCACCGACCTGGCCGGCGTGGTCTACAAGGGCCGCACCGAGCTGATGGACCCGGACAAGGAACGCTTCGCGCGCGACACCTCGGCCCGCACCCTGGCCGAGGTGATCCCCGACGCCGACATCTTCCTCGGCCTGTCGGCCGGCGGCGTGCTCAAACAGGACATGGTCAAGGCCATGGCGTCGAACCCGCTGATCCTGGCGCTGGCCAATCCGAATCCGGAGATCCTGCCCGACGACGTCAAGGCCGTGCGCGGCGACGCCATCATCTGCACCGGCCGCTCGGACTATCCGAACCAGGTCAACAACGTGCTGTGCTTCCCCTACATCTTCCGCGGCGCCCTCGATTGCGGCGCCACCACCATCACGCGCGAGATGGAGATCGCCGTGGTGCACGCGATCGCCGAGCTGGCGCACGCCGAGCAGTCCGACATCGTCGCCACCACCTACGGCTTCACCAACCTGTCGTTCGGCCCCGAGTACCTGATCCCGATGCCGTTCGATCCGCGCCTGCTGATCAAGATCGCGCCGGCGGTGGCCAAGGCGGCCGAGGAATCGGGCGTCGCCACGCGTCCGATCAAGGACCTGCAAGCGTACGCCGACAGCCTGCAGCAGTTCGTCTACCGCAGCGGCACCTTCATGAAGCCGCTGTTCCAGGTGGCCAAGAAGACCGCCATTGAACTCAAGCGCATCGTCTACGCCGAGGGCGAGGAGGAGCGCGTGCTGCGCGCGGTGCAGGTCATCGTCGACGAGAAGCTGGCGCGCCCGATCCTGGTCGGCCGTCCGGCCGTGCTGGAGACGCGCATCGCCAAGTTCGGCCTGCGCCTGAAGCAGGGCGTCGATTTCGACGTCATCAACCCGGACCACGACGACCGCTATCGCGACTACTGGCAGACCTACTACGACATGACCAGCCGCAAGGGCGTCACGCAGGAATACGCCAAGCTGGAAATGCGCCGCCGCCACACCCTGATCGGCGCCATGATGATCAAGAAGGGCGACGCCGACGGCATGATCTGCGGCACCTTCGGCACCACCCAGCTGCACCTGCACTACATCGACCAGGTGCTGGGCAAGCGCGAGGGCGCCTGCGTCTACGCGGCGATGAACGTGTTGATCATGCCGGAGCGGCAGATCGTCATGGTCGACACCCACGTCAACGAGAACCCGAACGCCAACGAGCTGGCGGCCATCACCGTCATGGCGGCCGAGGAGATGCGCCGTTTCGGCCTGTCGCCGCGCGCGGCGCTGCTGTCGCATTCGAACTTCGGCTCGTCCAACAGCGAATCGGCGCAGAAGATGCGCGCCGCGCTGGCGCTGGTCAAGAAGCTCGATCCGACCCTGGAAGTGGATGGCGAGATGCACGGCGACACCGCGCTCGACTCCAAGCTGCGCCACGCGATCATGCCCGAATCGACCTTGACCGGCGACGCCAACCTGCTGGTGGCGCCGAACATGGACTCGGCCAACATCGCCTACAACCTGGTCAAGACGGCGGCCGGCAACGGCATCGCGGTCGGCCCGATCCTGCTCGGCTGCGCCCAGGCGGTGCATATCCTGACGCCGTCGGCCACGGTGCGCCGCATCGTCAACATGACCGCGCTGTGCGTGGTCGACTCGGTGGCCCAGCGCAAAGCCTAAGGCGGCCATCCAGCACGGCGGCCGCCCCGGCCGCCCGAGCCGGTCCCGCTCCGCCAGGAGCCGGACCGGTTTTTTTTAGTTGCGACGGGGCTGTAACAGGATGTAATTTTTGTAATGGATGGGCCGCGGCGGCCCGTGCGCAAGAGCGAGCCTGTTACAATACCGGACAATTTTTATCTTACAATTTGTAGCCGCACACCATGACGAAAATAAAAAAGGCCCTGATTACGGGCATCACCGGGCAAGACGGCGCCTATCTGGCGGAACTGCTACTGGAAAAGGGTTATGAGGTCACCGGCACATATCGCCGCACCAGCTCGGTTAATTTCTGGCGCATCGAAGAACTGGGCATCCAGTCGCATGCGAACCTGAACCTGGTCGAGTACGACCTGACCGACCTGGCGTCGAGCATCCGCCTGATGCAGGCCGCGCAGCCGGACGAGGTGTACAACCTGGCCGCGCAGAGCTTTGTCGGCGTCTCCTTCGACCAGCCGCTGGCCACCGCCGAGATCACCGGCGTCGGCCCGGTCCACCTGCTCGAGGCGATCCGCATCGTCAATCCGAAGATCCGCTTCTACCAGGCGTCGACCTCGGAAATGTTCGGCAAGGTGCAGGCCGTGCCGCAAAAGGAAGACACCCCGTTCTATCCGCGCAGCCCGTACGGCGTGGCCAAGCTGTACGCCCATTGGATGACCGTCAACTACCGCGAATCGTATGGCATCTTCGGCTCGTCGGGCATCTTGTTCAACCACGAGTCGCCGCTGCGCGGCCGTGAATTCGTCACCCGCAAGATCACCGACTCGGTGGCCAAGATCCACCTGGGCCTGCTTGACGTGCTGGAGCTGGGCAATATGGACGCCAAGCGCGATTGGGGCTACGCCAAGGAATACGTCGAGGGCATGTGGCGCATCCTGCAGGCGGACGAGCCGGACACCTTCGTGCTGGCCACCAACCGCACCGAGACCGTGCGCGACTTCGTCAGCATGGCCTTCAAGGCGATCGACGTCGCCATCGTCTGGAGCGGCGCGGCCGACAACGAGATCGGCACCTGCAAGAAGACCGGCAAGGTGCTGGTGCGCGTCAATCCTAAATTCTACCGCCCGGCCGAAGTCGAGCTGCTGATCGGCGACCCGGCCAAGGCCACCGAAAAACTGGGCTGGAAGCCGCGGACCACGCTCGAAGAGCTGTGCCAGATGATGGTCGACGCCGACCTGCGCCGCAACAAAGCCGGCTTCTCCTTCTAAGGTGAACGCGGTGACGGCGGCGTTGGAGGGCGAAGGAAGCGGCAAGCGGGCGTTGATCACCGGCTTGTCCGGCTTCACCGGCCGTTACGTCGCGCAGGAGCTGAGCGCCGCCGGCTATCAGGTTTTCGGCACCGTCTCGCCGGACGGCGCGCCGGCCGAGGGGCGCTTCGCGGTCGATCTGAACGACCGCGCCGGCCTGGCGGACGTGGTGCGACAGGTGCGGCCGGACGTGGTGGCCCACCTGGCCGCGATCGCCTTCGTCGGCCACGGCGACGTCGAGCAAATCTACCGCGTCAACGTGGCCGGCACCCGCAATCTGCTCGAGGCCCTGGCCGGCCTGGAGACCAAACCGTCGGCCGTGCTGCTGGCATCGAGCGCCAACATCTACGGCAACACCGACGTCGGCGTGATCGGCGAGGACGTCCCGGCCGCGCCGGCCAACGACTACGCCGTCAGCAAGCTGGCGATGGAATACATGGCGCGCCTGTGGCAGGACAAGCTGCCGCTGATCGTCGCGCGTCCGTTCAACTACACCGGCGTCGGCCAGCACGAGAACTTCCTGCTGCCGAAGATCGTCGGGCACTTCCGCCGCCAGGCCGCCGACATCGAGCTGGGCAACCTGCACGTGTGGCGCGACTTCTCCGACGTGCGCATGGTGGCGCGCAGCTACCGCCGCCTGCTGGCCGCGCCGGCCGCCGCCGGCCAGGCGTTCAACATCTGTTCGGGCCACGCGTATTCGCTCGGCGAGGCGCTCGACATGATGGCCGACATCGCCGGCTACAAGATCAACGTCCGCGTCAACCCCGCCTTCGTGCGCGCCAACGAGGTGGTGCGGCTGGTCGGCGACAACCGCCGCCTGGCCGCCGTCACCGGTCCGATCGCCACCGTTCCGCTGGCCGACACGCTGCGCTGGATGTACCAGGCTTGAGCGGTGAGCGCGCGGTGACCGCCATGCCCCGGCTGCGCGTCGGCCTGTCCACCACCACCGTCGAACCGGTGCTGACCGGCGGCCGCCTCGATGGCATCGGCGTCTACAGCCGCGCCTTGCTCGA
>DATMSN010000621.1:0-2592 GCA_035565375.1 Duganella sp.
CGCCGGCCGCGTCAACAGGCCGCGCTGGGCGCGCGGATGCTTTTCGCCGACGCCGTTGTAATAGGAGTTGAACAGCACCCGGAACGCCGGATGGAAAGGCTTGAAGCCGGCCTCCATGCGCTCCAAGATAAAGGTCTCGAAGAACCACGTGGTGTGCGCCAGGTGCCACTTGATGGGGCTGGCGTCGGGCATCGACTGCGCGCCGCAATCCTCGTCGGTCAACGGTTCGGCCAGCAGCAGCGAATGCCGACGGACGTCGCGATAGCGGGCGCTGAGTTGGGCAAAAACCCGCTGTCGCGGCAAACGCATATCCATGGGCGTGTCTCGTCTTTCTTCCTGTTAGTTGCGGATGGCGCGGGCGTGGATGACGGCGAACCAGTTCGCCGGGTCGGTCCAGACACGGTTGGTGGCAAAGCCGGCCTGCTCGAGCAAGCCGACGAAGGATTGCCGCGTATATTTATAACTGTCTTCGGTGTGTATGCGTTCGCCGCGCGCGAAGCGGCGTTCTCCACCCATCCAGCGCACCGTCGATACCTCGCGCGCCTCCAGATGCATTTCGATGCGGCTTTGCTCCTGGTTGAAGAAAGCGCGATGCCGCCACTGGCGCACATCGAAATCGGCGCCGATCAAATGATTCAGGTGCCGCAGCATGTTCAGGTTGAAGGCCGCCGTCACGCCGATCGCGTCGTCGTACGCCGCGTCCAGCACCGCGCTGTCCTTGATCAGGTCCACGCCGATCAACAGGCCGCCGTCGTCGTCGGCGTTGGCGCGCAGGCCGCGCAGGAACACCTTGGCCTGCTCCGGCGAGAAATTACCGATCGAGGAGCCGGGATAGAAAAATAAACGGCGCCGATGGCGCACGCTGTCCGGCAGCGCGAAGCCGCTGGAAAAATCCAGTCCGAGCGGGGTCATTTCGATTTGCGGGAAACGCTGTTGCAGGCGCGTGACGGAGTCGATCAGAAAATCGCGCGAGATATCGACCGGCACATACTGGGCCGGCCGCAGCAGCGGGAACAGGCCGGCCGCCTTGGCGCAGTTGCCGGCGCCCAGATCGATCAGCGAGGTGCCGGTGCCGATGTCGCGCGCCATGTCCTCGCCGTGCGCGGCGAAGATGCCGGCCTCGGTGCGGGTTGGATAGTATTCGGGCAGTTCGCAAATCGCCTCGAACAGCTTGGAGCCCAGGCCGTCGTACAAATATTTGGGCGAGGTGTGGGCGTTGGGTGCCAGCAGGCCGGCGCTGATCTCGGCGATGACCGCAGCGCTGCCGTGGGGGCGGGACGTTTGCATGGTGACTCTGCCTTTGAGTGAAGGTGCGTGTCCCGCCAGTGGTCTCCCCTGCCGTGGACAAACTTTTTGTTATGATAGCTGAATATCCATTTTGAAGCCGCGCAGGGGTTGAAACCGTGCGGTTTGTCACACTGGGTCGCTACAGCAGCATCAATCTTACAAAAAAAGGCGCACAGACCATGAAATTTTCCCCGATGAAAACACTCAAATCCCTGCTGGCCGCCGGCCTGATGCTGGCCGCCGCCCATTCCCAGGCACAATCGGCCGACCACGTGCTGCGCGTGTCCGCCATCCCCGACGAGGCGCCGACCGAGCTGCAGCGCAAGTTCAAGCCGCTGGGCGAATACCTCGAGAAGAAGATCGGCATGAAGGTCGAATTCACGCCCGTCACCGATTACGCGGCATCGGTCGAAGCGCTGATCAACAAAAAAGTGGACATGGTCTGGTTCGGCGGCTTCACCTTCGTGCAGGCCAAGGACCGCAGCAAGAACCAGATCACGCCACTGGTGCAGCGCGCCGAGGACGAGAAATTCCGCTCCGTGTTCATCACCACCAATAAAGACATCCACAAGCTGGAAGACCTCAAGGGCCGCACGCTGAGCTTCGGTTCGGAATCGTCGACCTCGGGCCACCTGATGCCGCGCTCGTTCCTGCTGGCGGCGAAAATCGATCCGGACACCGACCTCAAACGCATCGCCTTCTCCGGCGCGCACGACGCCACCGTCGCAGCCGTCGCCGGCGGCAAGGTCGACGCCGGCGCGCTCAACATCTCGGTGTGGGAAAAACTGGTCGCCGAGAAGAAGGTCGATCCGGCCGTGGTGCGCGTGTTCTACACCACCCCCGGCTACTACGACTACAACTGGAGCGTGCGCACCGACATGAGCGCGGACCTGAAGAAGAAGCTGACCGACGCCTTCCTGGCCCTCGATCCGAAGAACCCGCAGGACAAGGCCATCATGGACCTGCAGCGCGCCTCGAAATTCATCCCGACCAAGGCCGAGAACTACACCGCCATCGAAGCGGCCGCGCAAAACGCCGGCCTGCTGAAGAAGTAAGGTTCAAAGTAAAGGTGCAAACGTAATCCATGCCGACCTATCAATTGCGGAACCTGACGGTGCGCCACCTCGGCGCATCGCCGGCTCCGGCCCTGCAAGCGATCTCGCTGACTGTACAACAGGGCGAGCAACTGGCGCTGATCGGGCCCTCCGGCGCCGGCAAGACCACCTTGCTGGCGACGCTGGCGTGCGCCCACCGGCCGGCCGAAGGCGGCTTTGAAGCCTTGGGCGGCGATCCGTGGGCGCTGAC
>DATMSN010000622.1:0-1563 GCA_035565375.1 Duganella sp.
GGTCCAGCAGCGCGCGCACCGGGATGGCGTCGTCCGGATGCAGGCGCGCGATCCACTCGTCCATCGAGGCGGCCGCGCCGGCCGCGCTGGCCTCGTCCATGCCGTACAGGCGCAGCATCTGCTCGTCCCACACCAGCTCGCCGGTGACGATGTTCCAGTCCCAGATGCCGATGGCCGCCGCGCTGCTGGCGATCTGCAGCCGTTCCTCGCTCGCGTGCATGGCCACGTAGCGGCTGTCCATCAGGCGCACCATGTCGCGGATCGACGAGTTGAGGGTTTTGAGCTCGCCGAAAAACCAGTCGCGCGGCGGCAAGGCGCCCGGGTTGTGGCCGGCCTTGACGTTGGCGGCGTAGCGTTCGATGGTGGTGATCGGTTTGAAGATCAGCTGCGACAGCAGCAGGTACAGGCTCAGCACCAGCGTCACGTCGAGCACGAAGATCATGCCGATGATGAAGTAGCGGCGCTGGCGCAGCTGCTCGAGCAGCAGCGCCGGCGAGGCGTACACGGTGATGGTGCCGATCTGCCGGCCGGAGGCGACGATCGGACGCCGCTCCGACAGCAGGTCCGGATTAGCCGGCTCGCGCGTGACCTCGACCAGGCGCCCGGCCGGGTCGCGGGTGAGGATGAAGGGGCGGCTGCCGCTGGCCGGCAGCACCGCGCTGGCGTACAGGTCGCGGTTGCTCAAGCCGCTGCGCATGATGGTGGTGATCTGGGTTTCGTCGAAGTTCCAGGCCGGCAGCGCCACCGCCGACGCCAGCTCGTCGGCGCTGTTGGACAGCGTCTGGTGCAGCTGGTCCCAGCGGTGGGCCCGCTCCACCTGGTAGAAGTACAGCGCGAACGTGGTCAATACCAGCGTCACCACGGCCGTCAGCGTGACGCTGACGAACATGGCGATCGAGATTCTGCCTGCGCGGCGGGCAAGTCGGTACAGCATCGGCAACCAGTCGATAGTTAGTCTGTGGGCGCGGGACGTCATCCGACCGCCCCCGGGGAGTTAAATCATAGTTTCAAACCGACGGGAAGTCCATGCGTATTATTACCCACAGGCATTAAATGTATAAATAATATACATAATGGTTGTTTAAACAACGTTTTCGGCGGCCGCCAGCAGGTGCTCGGACGCCATCGCCGTGCTGAGGAACAACTTGCCGTTGAGTTCGCGCAGCAGGTCGCTGTGGCGCAGCCGGTCCATCACCGGCCCCTTGACCTCGGCCAGATGCATGCCGATGCCGCGCCGCTTGAGGCTCTGGTTCAGCTCCGACAGCGCCAACAGCGCCGTGGTGTCGATCGAGCTGACCGCCGTCATCACCAGCACCAGGTGGCGCGCGCCCGGGTGGGCCGCCAGCTCGGACTCGATGCGCTCGGCCACCGGCTCGACGTTGCCGAAGAACAGATTGGCGTCGATGCGCAGCACCAGCAGCTCGGACCGGGTTTCGCCCGGATAGCGTTCGATATTGCGGAAATGCTCGCTGCCGGCGATGCGCCCCAGCACCGCGATGTGGGGCCGGCTGGCGCGCCAGATCAGGGTCCCCATCGACAGCGCCACGCCGACGACCACGCCCG
>DATMSN010000623.1:0-3273 GCA_035565375.1 Duganella sp.
GGTCCGCGTGGCCGACCAGGCCGCCGCCGTCGCGGGAGCGCGGCCATGAGCGCAGGCCGCTTCAACCTGTCGGCGCTGGCCGTGCGCGAGCGCTCCGTCACCTTGTTCCTGATCTGCCTGATCTCGCTGGCCGGCATCCTGGCGTTCTTCAAACTCGGGCGGGCGGAGGACCCCGCGTTCACGGTCAAGGTGATGACCATCGTCACCGCCTGGCCGGGCGCCACCGCGCAGGAAATGCAGGACCAGGTCGCCGAGAAGCTGGAAAAGCGGCTGCAGGAACTGCGCTGGTACGACCGCAGCGAGACCTACACCCGGCCGGGCCTGGCCTTCACGACCTTGACCTTGCTCGACAGCACGCCACCGTCCGAGGTGCAGGAACAGTTCTACCAGGCCCGCAAGAAAGTCGGCGACGAAGCCGGCAACCTGCCGCCGGGCGTCATCGGGCCGATGGTCAACGACGAATACGCGGACGTGACCTTCGCCCTGTTCGCGCTCAAGGCCAAGGGCGAGCCGCAGCGCCTGCTGGTACGTGACGCCGAGACGCTGCGCCAGCGCTTGCTGCACGTGCCGGGCGTAAAGAAGGTCAACATCGTCGGCGAGCAGTCCGAGCGCATCTACGTCGAGCTGTCGCATGACCGCCTGGCGACGCTGGGCGTCAGTCCCCAAGAGGTGTTCGCCGCGCTCAACGGCCAGAACGCGCTGACGCCGGCCGGCTCGGTGGAAACCCGTGGCCCGCAGGTGTTCATCCGCCTCGACGGCGCTTTCGACGAGTTGCAGAAGATCCGCGACACGCCGGTGGTCGCCCAAGGCCGCACGTTGAAACTGTCGGACATCGCCACGGTCAAGCGCGGCTACGAGGACCCGGCGACCTTCATGATCCGCAATGGCGGCGAACCGGCCCTGCTGCTGGGCATCATCATGCGCGACGGCTGGAACGGCCTCGACCTGGGCAAGGCGCTCGACAAGGAAGTCGGCGCGATCAACGCCGACATGCCGCTGGGCATGGGCCTGACCAAGGTCACCGACCAGGCCGTCAACATCAGCTCGTCCGTCGACGAATTCATGGTCAAGTTCTTCGTCGCGCTGCTGGTGGTGATGGTGGTGTGCTTCGTCAGCATGGGCTGGCGCGTGGGCATCGTGGTCGCGGCGGCCGTGCCGCTGACCTTGGCGGTGGTGTTCATCGTCATGGCCGCGACCGGCAAGAACTTCGACCGCATCACGCTCGGCTCGCTGATCCTGGGCCTCGGCCTGCTGGTCGACGACGCCATCATCGCCATCGAAATGATGGTGGTGAAGATGGAGGAAGGCTACGACCGCATCTCCGCCTCGGCCTACGCCTGGAGCCACACGGCCGCGCCGATGCTCTCGGGCACCCTGGTGACGGCGGTCGGCTTCATGCCCAACGGCTTCGCCCGCTCCACCGCCGGCGAATACACCAGCAATATGTTCTGGATCGTCGGCATCGCGCTGATCGCCTCGTGGGTGGTGGCGGTGGTGTTCACCCCCTACCTCGGCGTCAAGCTGCTGCCCGAGCTCAAACAGGTCGAGGGCGGCCACGAAGCGCTCTACGACACCCCGCGCTACAACCGCTTCCGCCGGGTGCTCGGGCGCGTCATCGGCCGCAAATGGCTGGTGGCCGGCGCGGTGATCGGCCTGTTCGTGCTGTCGGTGCTGGGCATGGCGGTGGTCAAGAAGCAGTTCTTCCCGATCTCCGACCGACCCGAGGTGCTGGTCGAGGTGCAGATGCCGTACGGCACCTCGATCGCGCAAACCAGCGCCAGCTCGGCCAAGGTCGAGGCCTGGCTGTCCAGGCAGCCGGAAGCGAAGATCGTCACGGCCTATGTCGGCCAGGGCGCGCCGCGTTTCTATCTGGCGATGGGGCCGGAGTTGCCGGACCCGTCGTTCGCCAAGATCGTGATCCGCACCGACAGCCAGGACCAGCGCGAGGCGCTCAAAACGCGGCTGCGCCAGGCCATCGCCGACGGCCTGGCCCCCGAGGCGCACGTGCGCGTCACCCAGCTGGTGTTCGGCCCGTATTCGCCGTTCCCGGTCGCCTACCGGGTCTCCGGCCCGGACCAGGACAAGCTGCGCGCCATCGCCGCCGACGTGCGGCGGGTCATGGACGCCAGTCCGATGATGCGTACCGTCAACGTCGACTGGGGCGCGCGCACGCCTGTCCTGCACTTCACCTTGCAGCAAGACCGCTTGCAGGCCGTGGGGCTGAGTTCCAGCGCGGTGGCGCAGCAACTGCAATTCCTGCTCAGCGGCGTGCCCGTCACCACCGTCCGCGAGAACATCCGCACGGTGCAGGTGACGGCCCGCTCGGCCGGCGCCAGCAGGCTCGACCCGGCAAGGATCGCCGACTTCACGCTGGCCGGCGCCAACGGGCAACGCATTCCGCTGTCGCAGGTGGGCAGTGTCGACGTGCGCATGGAGGAACCGGTCATGCGCCGCCGCGACCGCATGCCGACGGTCACCGTGCGGGGCGACATCGCCGACGACTTGCAGCCGCCGGACGTGTCGGCCGCCATCGGCGCGCAACTGCAATCGATCATCGCCAAGCTGCCGGACGGCTACCGCATCGAACAGGCCGGCGCGATCGAGGAGTCGGGCAAGGCGACGACGGCGATGCTGCCGCTGTTCCCGATCATGCTGGCGGCCACCCTGCTCATCATTATTTTCCAGGTGCGCTCGATCTCGGCGATGGCCATGGTCTTCCTCACCAGTCCGCTCGGCCTGATCGGCGTGGTGCCGACCCTGATCCTGTTCCGGCAGCCGTTCGGCATCAACGCGCTGGTCGGCCTGATCGCGCTGTCGGGCATCCTGATGCGCAACACGCTGATCCTGATCGGGCAGATCCACCATAACGAGCAGGCCGGGCTGGCGCCGTTCGACGCCGTGGTCGAGGCCACCGTGCAGCGCTCCCGCCCCGTGGTCCTGACCGCGCTGGCGGCGATCCTGGCCTTCATCCCGCTGACCCATTCGGTATTCTGGGGCACCCTTGCCTACACGCTGATCGGCGTCACCTTGGTGGGAACGATACTGACCCTGGTGTTCTTGCTGGCAATGTATTCCATCTGGTTCAAGATCCGGCCGGCCCGCCCGCAAAACTGATGCATCCCATTCATCCCTACAAGAAAGAACCGCCATGTCAGATTCTAAAGTTGTCGTTATTACCGGCGTGTCGTCGGGCATCGGACGCGCCGCCGCCGTCAAGTTTGTCGAACGGGGTTGCCGTGTGTTCGGCACCGTGCGCAGCCTCGCCAAGGCGCA
>DATMSN010000624.1:0-2644 GCA_035565375.1 Duganella sp.
GGCGCACGCCTACCTGCGCAGTGTGGACCGCGTCGATCCGGTGGCGGCGCTGGCGAAGGTGAGGCAGCCGGTGTTGATCGTGCAGGGGGGACGGGACGCGTCGGTGCCGCCGGAGCATGCCAACCTTCTGCGCGCGGGACGCGGCGGGCTGCCGACCGAGGTGGCGGTGTTCCCGACGCTGAACCACTTCTACAAGAACACGCCGCCGAACCTGGCGCCGATGCAATCGATGATGCTGGAGACGGAAAGCGACGCGGCGGTGGCGGACGCCATCGCGCGCTGGGCCACGGTTCTCCCGTGACCGCCACGCGCTCCCGCCCTACTTCCAATCCCCGCGCAGATCGAGGACCTGCTTCTGCAGCCCCTCCGGCGTCACGTCATGCGGCGGCACCGGCAGCCCCACCGCCAGCGCCAGCCGCGAACGCAAGCCATTGCGGAAGGCGCGCTGGAACACGTTTTCGCCGTTGCGGCTCAATAAATGCCCCCACAATCCGCGCAGCGCCATCGGAATCACCGGCACCTTGGAACGCTCGATGATCTTGGCGATGCCGCCCTTGAACTGGTTGATCTCGCCGTCATGCGTCAGCCGGCCCTCGGGGAAGATACACACCAGATCCCCCTCGTGCAACGCCTGCGCGATATCGACATAGGCCTTCTCCATCAGCCACGGGTCCTCCTTGGCCGGCGCGATCGGAATCGCACGCGCGGTGCGGAAGATCCACCCGAGCAGCGGCAGCTTGAAGATACGGTGATCCATCACAAAACGGATCGGCCGCGGACTGGCCGCGCCGATGACGATGGCGTCGACATAGCTGACGTGGTTACACACCAAAACCGCCGCACCTTCGACCGGAATCCGGTCGGCGTCGAGGGTGCGCACGCGGTGCACCGTGTGGATCAGCATCCAGGCCAGGAAGCGCATCAGGAACTCCGGCACCAGCGAGAAGATATACAGCGCCACGATGGCGTTGAGCAGCGCCGTCACCAGGAACAGCTGCGGTATCGTCAGGCCCTGCCCCAGCAGCACGATCGCCACGCCGGCCGCCGCCACCATGAACAGCGCGTTGAGGATGTTCATGCCGGCGATGGTGCGCGAGATGTGCGCGGGGTCGCAGCGCGTCTGGATCAGCGCGAACAAAGGCACGATGAAGAAGCCACCGAACATGCCGATCATCAGCACGTCGAACAGGATGCGCCAGGTGCCGGCGTGCGCCATCAGCGCGAAGGCGCCCAGGTGCGGGCCGGCCGCCAACGCGCCGGCGCCGGCGGTGAAGGCGACGCTGGCGAAGTACAGGTCGACGCCGAACAGCGTCAGGCCGATGGAGCCGAACGGCACCAGGCCGATCTCCACCTTGCCGCCGGACAGGCGCTCGCACAGCAGCGAGCCGCTGCCCACGCCCAGCGAAAACACCGTCAACAACAGCACGAACACGCCATGGTCGCCGTGCAGGTAGTCCTTGGCGTAGACCGGGAACTGCGCCAGCATCAGCGCGCCGTAGAACCAGAACCACGAGTTGCCGAGCATCGCCTGGAACACGACGCGGTTCTTGCGCGAGAAATTGAGGTTGCGGAGCGATTCGGCGACGAAGTTCCAATTGATCTTCAGGTCCGGCGCGGGCGCCGGCGAGACGGGAATGCGGTAGCTCGCCACCAGGCCAAGCAGGGCCACGCCGATGGTGGCGCAGGCCTCGAACAGGATGCCGTTGGGACGCTGCACGATCAGCACCGCGCCCAGTATCTCGCCGAGCAAAATACCGACGAAGGTGCCCATCTCGGTGACGCCGTTGCCGCCGATGAGTTCCTCGGGCTTGAGCTGCTGCGGCAGATAGGCGTATTTGACTGGGCCGAACAAGGTCGAATGCACGCCCATGCCGACGACAGCGACGATCAGCAGCCACAGAGTGTGCGTGACCCAGCCAAGGCCGGCGATGCACATGATCGCCACCTCCAGCCACTTGACGAAGCGCGTCAGGCCGGCCTTTTCAAACTTGTCGGCCACCTGCCCGGCGGTGGCCGAGAACACCACGTACGGCAGGATGAACAGGCCGGGAATCAGGTTGGTGATCAGCGACGGCGACAGCGTCGTCCAACTGAGCGCATCGAAGGTGAGGATGACCACCAGCGCGGTCTTGAACAGATTGTCGTTGAACGCGCCGAGGAACTGGGTCCAGAAAAACGGCGCGAAGCGGCGTTGCGTCAACAGGGAAAACTGATTGGGCTGGCTCATATCGTTCGAATCCGTGCTGTGGGGAAATTCTGGAAAGATTGAGCGGATTATAACCGCATGCCGGTCCTCCCCGGCATGCCATGTTGGAAGTGACCGATGAGCCAGATCAAAAGGCTCATCCGGCGATACTTAGCAATCCGGCGGCCTTCGACAGCTGCAGCGCCGCGTAGCCAAACAGCGTCGCCCCGCCCATCCACAGCCAGGCGCGCGGGCCGCTGCGGGCCGCGAAGGCGAGCGACATCGCGCCCACCCAGACCGGGAAGAACATCAGCAGCCATGGCAGCGTGGTGCGCGCCTGGTCGCCACTGAGCAGCGCGCAGATGCCGATCACGATCACCGCCAGCGGCAAGCCGAGTAGCACGGCGGCCGTCGACTTACCCCACATGGCGCGCCCCCCGCCTGGCCTGCGCGTGCGGC
>DATMSN010000625.1:0-2609 GCA_035565375.1 Duganella sp.
GGCTACACCTCCAACAACGCCGGCCAGCTTGCCGTAGACGAAGGCGCCCAGCATGTAGTTGTGCGGCACGCAGGCCAGGTCGCCGGCCGCGTACAGGCCGGCCACGGTGGTCTGGGCGTGCTCGTCGACCCACACGCCGGAGGCCGAGTGGCCGCTGCACAGGCCGATCTCGGAAATGTGCATCTCGACCATCTGCTGGCGGTAGTCGGTGCCGCGCCCGGCGTGGAAGCGGCCACGGCTGGGGCGTTCGTTGGTGTGCAGGATGGTCTCGATGGTGCTGATGGTTTCCTCGGCCAGGTGGTCGAGCTTGAGGAACACCGGGCCGTTGCCGCCTTGCAGTTCGTTGTAGAACTCCTGCATCATCTGGCCGCTCCAGTAGTCGCACTCGATGAAGCGCTCGCCCTTGTTGTTGGTGGTGAAGCCGCCGAACGGGCCGGTCACGTAGGCGCAGGCGGGGCCGTTGTAATCCTTGATCAGCGGATTGATCTGGAAGCATTCGATGCCCGACAATTCGGCCCCCGCGTGGTAGGCCATGCTGTAGCCGTCGCCGGCGTTGGTCGGGTTCTCGTAGGTGCCGAACAGGTAGCCCGACGCCGGCAGCCCGAGCCGGCCGGCGGCGCCGGTGGCCAGCACCACCGCCTTGGCGCGGATCACGTGGAAGTCGCCGCTGCGGCAATCGAAGGCCATGGCGCCGGCGACGCTACCGTCGGCCGCCGTCAGCAGGCGCGTGGCCACCAGGCGGTTGCTGATCTCCACGCGCTGGCGCTTGAGGCGGCGGTACAGCACCTTCTTGATGTCGTGGCCCTCGGGCATCGGCAGCACGTAGGTGCCCATGTGGTGCACCTTGCGCATCGCGTAGTCGCCGGTCTCGTCTTTCTCGAACTTGACGCCCCAGCGGTCCAGCTCCTCGATCATCGGGAAGCTGTTCTCGGCGTAGGCCATCACCGTGCGCTGGTTGACGATGCCGTCGTTGGCGGTGGTGATCTCCTTCACATACTGCTCCGGCGTGGCGAAGCCGGGCACGATGGCGTTGTTGAGGCCGTCCATGCCCATGGAAATGGCGCCGCTGCGCTTGACGTGGGCCTTCTCCAGCAGCAGCACGCGCAGCTGCGGGTCGGCCTCCTTGGCCTTGACGGCGGCCATCGGGCCGGCGGTGCCGCCGCCGATCACCAGCACGTCGACGGTTTCGATGATGGTTTGCATATGTTTACTCCGTGTGAACAAAGACTGGGGGCGCTCAGCCTCGGCGCGCGATTTGCAGGCGGTACTGGAAGGCGTCGCCGCGGAAATACAGGTATTCGAAGTCGAGCGGCGTGCCGTCGGCGGCGTGGGTCAGGCGCTCGATGCGCAGCAGCGCGGTGCCCGCTTCGATGCGCAGCGCGTGGGCCAGCGTGTCGTCGGCCAGCATGGCGTCGATCTGCAGATCGGCCCGGCCCAGCGCGATGCCGTAGTCGTTCTCCAGGATCAGGAAGATGTCGCGCCCGGCCAGGTCTTCGCGGCGCAGGCGCTCGCCGATGTCGGACGGCAGATAGGTCACCTCCAGCGACACCGGCTCGCGGTTGAGGTGGCGCACGCGCTTGATCTCGGCGATGTCGGCGCCCGGAGCCAGGCCCAGGCGCTGCGCCACGTGGGCTGGCGCTGCGCCGATCTTGTGGCTGGTGACCTGGTTGTAGATCTCGTAGCCCATGCGGCCCATGGCCTCGCCGAAGCCCTCGAGCTGGGTCAGTTGCTGGAAGGCCTTGGGCTTGGAGACGAAGGTGCCCTTGCCGGGGATCTTGAAGATCACGCCTTCCTTTTGCAGGTCGTTGAGCGCCTGGCGCACGGTGATACGGCTGACGCCGAAGATCGTGCTCAGCTCGCTCTCGGCCGGCAGCCTGGCGTGGGCGGGATAGCTGCCGTCGAGGATGCGCTCGCGCAGGTTTTCCTTCACCTGCGTGTACAGCGGGACGGGGGACAGTTCTACGGTACGGAAATTGGTCATCGGTTCACCTGGTCGGCATAACCTGTCATAACAGGTCATGACTATCGAAAGAGCTTGCAGTCTATCGAGGCCGTTTCAGCGTGTGAACGAATGAATGTGTGTTTGCTTATGCAAAAAATTTTGGATCGGGGGAGGGCGGGGGCGGGCCCCAATATCCAACCCTTGCGGGAAGCTGTCTTTTTCGCCTGTCTCTTTTTGTCGGTTTTTGTCTCTTTCGGTCTCCTCCCGCCGCTAGAGCGAACTGGAGTAGAAAAGAGACAAAAGGAGACCGAAAGAGACAGCCGAAAGAGACGCGTTCCCGCAAGGGGTGGTGCGGCCATGCCCACCCTCCGGCGCCGCCGCCCGGCGGCGGCGGGGTGGATGAGCTTACTTGCCGTTCTTGTTTCGACGGCGCGCGACGCTACCCATCATCGCCAGTCCGGACAGCAGCATGCCGTAGGTGGCCGGCTCCGGCACCGCCGTCACCGAGCGGATCCAGGCGATGTGCGAGAACGTCGCCGTGGCGCCGGAGACGTCGCCGAAGCTGGCCGAATTGGTGTCGCTGGCGTCGCAGCCGGCCAGGCCGTACGCCGGGCAGGCGAAGCCGCCTTGCATGTCCCACGAATGCACCCCCGACAGCAGCCATTCC
>DATMSN010000626.1:0-9234 GCA_035565375.1 Duganella sp.
GGCGGCGTCCGCGCTGGGCGCCGGGGCGCTGCGGGTGAAGGTTTTCTGGTCCAGCAGGCGGTGGTCGCGGAACACCGAGGCGCGCAGGCTGATGTTGCCGCTGCTTTGCGTGGCCGTCTCGAAGTTCTGTGTGAAGTCGTCGACCTCCATGCGCAGCAGGTTGACGCTGGCCGCCGCGTCGCTGGTCGACAGCACCTTCACGCCGGCCTGCGCGATGCGCGCCTTCATGCGTTGCGTGAGCAGCTGCAGCGGAGTGCCGGTCCACTGGTTGTAGGCGTAGGGGCGCGACTGGCGCGCGTCCGTGTACAGCAGGCGGTATTGCATGCGCTCGGAGTCGAGCGATGCCGGGCCGGTGGCGTCGGCCACGATGATGGCGTCGATGCTGTTGCAGACGTTGCGCCCCTTCGGCTCCGGCGCCGACAGCGGGCCGAAGTCGTAGTTGGCGTTGGTCGGGCCCTTGCTGGCGCAGGCGCCCAGCAGAATGACGGCGGCGGCGATGGCGGCGCGGGTGCGGAAGGCGGTGGTCATCGTGATCCTTATTTGGTCGGAGCGGTAAAGCCTTCTTCGCCCGGGCCGGGCGGCGTGCCGGGCGAACCGAAGATCAGGCTTTGCGGACGATCGTTAATCTTGTTCATGGTCTTGCGCAGCGCGCGCATCGACGAGCGGGTGTCGTCGGCCAGCGAGTTCACCTGCGGCAGCGTGTCCAGTTCCAGGCCGCCGGCCACCGATTCGACCGACAGGCCGATGCGGTCGACGGTGCCGCTGACGCGCGCGATCGGGCCGTCCGGCGCCTGCAGGCCGGTGGTCAGGCGGTTGACGTCGGTCGCCAGCGCGTTGACCGACACCAGCGTTTTCTGCACCTCGGTGGCCAGCGCCGGCAGCTTGGCGATGGTCGGTTCCAGCTTGCCCGGCAGGTCGCGGTACTTGTTGGCGGTTTCGCTGACGTCGGCGAAGGCGGCCAGCATGATCTTCTGGTTCTCGGGACTGAGCAGGGTGTTGAGGCGTTTGGTCACTTCCTCGGTCTGCGACAGGATCTCCTTGCCGCGCTTTTCCACCTGGTCCAGGAAGCCCTGGCGCAGCGGGATGACTGCCGGCGCGTCGTTGCTGGTGGCCAGCAGCGGCGAGCCGGTTTGCTCGTCGTCGAGCTGGATGAAGGCGATGCCGGTCACGCCCTGGTAGCCCAGGGTGGCGTAGGTGGTCTTGGTGATCGGCGCGTCGGTGTTGATGTTGAGGGTGACGAGGATCTGGCCGGTCACCTTGGGGTTGAAGGCGATGCCGCCGACCTTGCCCACCTCGAGGCCGCGATAGCGCACCGGCGCCTGCGGGTTCAGGCCCGGCACCGATTGCGTGGTGGCGATCACGTACGGCACGCGCTCGACGCGGTCGCGGTTGAACCAGATGCCGAACAGGATCGCCGCGATCAGCAGCGTGATCGTGAAAAAGCCGGTGGTGAGTGCGTGAGACCTGTTTTCCATCAGTGATCCTTATTGGTTTTTTCGTCCAGCGCCTCGAGCGCGCGGCGGCCGCGGTCGCCCAGGAAAAACTCCTTGATGAACGGATGATCGACCTTCAGCACCTCCTGCAGCGGGCCGAGGGCGATCACGTGTTTTTCCGCCAGCACGGCGATGCGCGTCGACAGCGCGAACAGCGTGTCCAGATCGTGCGTGACCATGACGACGGTCAGTCCCAGCTCGCGGTGCAGCGATTTGATCAGCGATACAAACGCCTCCGACAGGTCGGGATCGAGGCCGGCGGTCGGCTCGTCGAGGAACAGCAGCTTCGGCTCCAGCGCCAGCGCGCGCGCCAGCGCCACCCGCTTGACCATGCCGCCCGACAGATCCGATGGCATCTTGTTCGCGTGTTCCGGCCCCAGGCCGACCATATTCATTTTCAGCAGCACGGCGTCGCGCACCAGGTCGTCCGGCAGCACCTGCAGTTCGCGCATCGGCTGGGCGATGTTTTCAAGCACCGTCAGCGCCGAATACAGCGCGCCTTGCTGGAATAGCATACCCCAATGGTTGCGCAGCTGCTGCAACTGCTCCGGTCCGATTTCGCTGATGTCCTCGCCGAACACGCGCACGCAGCCGCGCGCCGGGCGCTCGAGGCCCAGCATTTGGCGCAGCAGCGTGGTCTTGCCGGTGCCGGAGCCGCCGACGATGGACAGGATCTCGCCTTGTTCGATCTCCAGGTTCAAGTCCTGGTGCACGACGGTGCGGCCGTATTTGGTCCACAGGCCGGTGATTTCGACGATCGGCACGCTGCCGTCCAGGGTCAGTTCACCCGTGCCGGGGCCGCAGGCCTTTTCCGCAATGAGCGCCTGGTTGGCCATCAGAACCCGACCCCGTTGAACAGGATGGCGAACACCGCGTCGGCCAGGATGACGACGGTGATGGCCGTGACCACCGAGGTGGTGGTGCCGCGGCCGAGGCTTTCCGTGTTCGGCTTGATGCGCAGGCCGAAGTGGCACGACACCAGCGCGATCAGCACGCCGAACACCACGCCCTTGCCAAGGCCGATCATGTAGTTCGCCAGCGGCACCGCGTCCGGCAGCTTGGAGATGAAGTATTGCGGCGACAGGTTCAGTTCCACGTGGGCCGACAGCATGCCGCCGATCAGCGCCATCGAATCGGTCCAGATGACCAGCAGCGGCATCGAGATCGCCAGTGCCAGCACTTTGGGCATCACCAGGCGGAAGCCGTGCGAGATCCCCATCACCAGCATGGCGTCGAGTTCCTCGGTCACGCGCATCACGCCCAGCTGCGCGGTGATCGAGGAGCCGGAGCGGCCCGCCACCAGAATGGCCGCCAGCAGCGGCCCCAGTTCGCGGATGACGCTCATGCCGAGCAGGTTGACCAGATAGATGTCGCCGCCGAAAGCGCGCAGCTGCTGGGCCGACAGGAACGACAGCACCACGCCGATCAGGAATCCGACCAGCGCCGTGATGCCCAGCGCCTGGAAGCCGGCGTGGAAGATATTGGCGGAGATTTCCTTCCACGGGCCGCGTTGCGGCGCGCGCACGAAGCGCCACAGGTCCAGGGTCAGCTGGCCGATCAGCGTGATGAAGCCCGTCATGTGCTCGAAGAACAGCAGCATCGCGAAGCCGAGCTTCATCACCCAGGTCAGGCGTTGCTGGCGGGTGCGCGGCAGCTCCAGTTTGCCGGTGGTTTCGAGCCGGTTGAAGAATTCCTCCTGCCCCGGCGCCAGGCGCAGGTCGGCGGGCCGGGTCTTGCCCCAGGCGTTCCAGAACAGCTGGGCGCCGATATGGTCCATGCTGTCGATCGCCGACAGGTCCCAGCGCACCTTGTCGGTTTTGAGGGATTTCAGCAGCCCGGTGATGGTTGCCATGGCCGTGCCCTGCGCCAGCGCGTGAACCTGCCAAGTGCCGTCCGCCGCGACCGACGGGCCGTTGGCGGCACCGGGGTTGAGGGTGAGGGTAGGCTCTTTGGCAGTAGGCATCCCGTCAGTTTAAGGGAGTTTGGCGCCGGCCGCCATATGTGTTCGCAGCGGATGCGCTGGGAGCCGAAACCCGCACTGCCAAGCGGGGTCGTACCCAACCGGGTACGACCCCTGGCTCCGGTTTGCGGGTTGGCGGCATCAAGCTGCCAATCTCCGGGCTTGCCGCTTGGGGGCCGGCGTTTCGGCCGGTTTCGGCTTCGATCCCGCGTAATCGCTGGCCAGCAGGGCGTCGGCGTCGGCCTTGTCCATCCCGCGCTCCTGCAAATACCGCGACACCATGGCCACCAGCCGCTCCAGCGCGATGCGGTGGGTGGCGTCGGTGTTGGCGTACAGCCAGTCCGAGAAGGCCATGAAGCGCTCGAACGCCGAGTCCCCGAGCAGCACCGGCAGCGTATTGCCGAAGCGCCCCGAGTTGGCCACCAGGTCCCAGTAGCGGGCGAAACGCACCAGCCGCTGCATGGTCGGGAAGTCGATATCGCGGTTGGCCAGGATGGTGTAGGGCGCGTACGGCTCGAACACCAGCCCGAATTCCTGCGTGTGGCGGATGATCGGCGTGCCGCGCAGGCGTTTGAGGATGCCGAACTGGATCTCGTGCGGATCGAGCGCCCACAGCTTGTTGAAGCCCTCGGCGAAGCTTTCCACCGTCTCGCCGGGCAGGCCGGCGATCAGGTCGACGTGCATGTGGGCGTTGGAGTGGTCGGTCAGCCAGCGGATATTGTCGGCGGCCTTCTGGTTGTCCTGCTTGCGGCTGACCAGCGCCTGCACCGCCGGGTTGAAGCTCTGGATGCCGATCTCGAACTGCAGCGCGCCCGGCGGGAACTTGCTGATGCCCTCTTTCAGCGCGTCGGGCAGGTGGTCCGGCACCAGCTCGAAGTGGGCGTAGACCGGGTCGTCCGGGTTGGCCTCCAGCTTATCGAGGAAGAACTGCATGATCTTCAGGCTGGTCTTGATATTCAGGTTGAAGGTGCGGTCGACGAACTTGAACAGCCGCGCGCCGCGCGCGTGCAGCGATTCCATCTCCGCCAGGAAGCTCTCCAGCGCGAACGGCCACGCCGTCTTGTCCAGCGCGGACAGGCAGAATTCGCACTTGAACGGGCAGCCGCGCGAGGCTTCCACATAGATAGTGCGGTTTTTGATGTCGTCGTCCGTATAGAGGGAGTAGGGCAGCTTGATCTCGGCCATCGGCGGCTGCACGCCGGCGTGCACCTTCATCAGCGGTTTGGGGCCGTTGAGGATCTCGCCGCACAGCTTGGGGAAGGTGACGTCGCCCCAGCCGGTGATCAGATAGTCGGCCAGCTTGACGATTTCCTGCTCGTTCGATTCGTAGGATACTTCCGGCCCGCCCAGCACCACCATCACGTGCGGCGCCACGCGCTTGAGCATGGCGACGACCTTGGTGCTTTCCTCGACGTTCCATATATAGATGCCGAATCCGACGATCTTCGGCGAATGCGCCAGGATGCGCTCGACGATTTCCGTGGTCTTGGCGCCGATGACGAATTCCTGCAAGCGCGTTTGCGCCTGCAGTTCCCCCATATTCGCTAATAAATAGCGCAATCCCAGCGAGGCGTGGGTGTAGCGGGCGTTGAGGGTGGTCAGCAGGATGGTCATGGCACGGCTTGGGGGACAGGCAAAGGACGTATTTTACGCCTGTCCCCCTGCGCAACCGTGTTTTACGGCTTGAAGTTGCCGTCGTTACGGTCGGTCACGCCGCTGCAATTGGCCGCCGTGGCCAGCTCTCGGTTGCCGGACGCCGTGGACTGGTTGCCCTCCCACGCCGCCGTGCTGCCGTTCCACTTGACGTACTTGTACTGGACAGTGGCACCGGCCGGCAGCGAGACGGTGCCGCTCCACGGGACGTTGGCGCCGCTGCCCTGGATCGTCAGCGCCGCGCCACTGGCCGGCGTCCAGCCGCCCAGGGCGGTCTGGTTGCCGACCACGTACAGGTTTTGTCCCATCACCGTGCCGGCGTTGGCGATCGTGAACTTGACCTGGCAGGTCGTCGCACCCGCCAGCGTGGTCACGCTGGTGGCGGCGCTGGCGGCGGACGGGTTGCCAGCGGCGTCGAGCGCCTTGACCGTGTAACTGTAGGCGGTGGACGGCGTCAGGCCGCTGTCGGCGAAGCTGGTACCGGTGCTGACGCCGACCTGCGCGCCGTTGCGGAATACCTGATACTGCGTAACGCCATAGTTGTCCGTCGATGCTGCCCAGGACAGCGTCAAACCGCCGGAGGTGATGGCCGCCGCCGTCGGTTTGCCCGGCGCGGTGGGCGCGGTGGTATCGGCCGGCTGCGTGGTGACGGCTTTGTTGGCCCCTGCCTCGGACAGGTTGCCGGCCGCGTCGTACGCCACCACCGCGTAGGTGTAGGTGGTGGCCGGCGCCAGGCCGCTGTCGGTGTAGCCGGCGGTGGCGCTGGTGCCGACTTGTACCGCGTTGCGGTAGATTTTGTAGCCGGTCACGCCGATGTTGTCCGTCGCGGCGGGCCAGGCCAGTTGCAGCGAGCGGTCGGTGATGGCCGACGCCGTGATGGCGCCCGGCGTCGACGGCGGCGTCGAATCGATCACCAGGAACGGATACACGCCGGCCACCGTGCCGTTGATGTCCTCCTTGAAGCCGGAACCGGTGGTCGTCGGCGTGTATTTGCCGGCGCCGACGAACACTTGCTGGATTTCCGAGCGCGTGACGTTGCCCTTGCTGTCGGTGGCTTCCACATAGTAATCCAGCAGCTGGTTGCGGTAGTTCGACAGGTAGACGTAATACAGGTCGCCGATTTCCTGCGCCGGCAGCACCGTCAGCGTATCCTTGGTCTGCGCGTTCCAGGCCACGCCGTTCATGTCGGCCTGCAGGTCGCGCACCTTCATGTCGTACTCCTGCCAGGCGCCGACCGCGCCGGGGTTGATCGAGAGGCCGGGCTGTCCTGCCAGCGCGGCCGGATCGTAGACCTTGTAGGTGTCGTCGGTGGCGTTGATGGTATTGCTGGCGTGGACCCGCACCTTGACCTTGGCGCTGCTGATGCCCGAGACGTCATAGGCGTAGGTGTAGATGGCGAAGTCGTTGCTGTAGTGCTGGATGGTCCAGCCTTCCGCCTTGGAGCCGTTGACCGAGCCCGGATTATATGGATAGCGCTGCGGCCACCATACCGACGGCCCGGTGTGATCCTGCGCCAGGTTGGCTTGAACGTATGGTTTGGAGAACGCCAGCGAGTTGTTGAACGCCAGCGTGGGCTTGACGCTGTCGTCCTTGTTCTCGTCGTAGTAGCCGAAGCCGGAATCCATCGCCGGCAGCAGGAAGTACCACGCCAGTTCGGCCGGATTGGCGCCGCCCGCGTAGTCGGCGGCGGCGTTGCCCTTGACCGGATAGGACATCATCCACGGATTGAGCTGGTTGCCGGGGTAGGTGACCTGCTTGTCCATGTCGGTGGTCGGCGACCAATGGTTCGGGTGCCCGTCCAGCCAGATTTGTTCGGCGGTTTTGGCGTAGTTCATGGACGCCTGCAGCAGCGCGAAGTTACGCTCCAGGTAGTGCCAGCCGTATTCCAGCGACACCGTCGCGCCTTCCTGCACGCCTTTCAGGTTGGTCTTCGGCGCCAGACTCAATCCGTTGACGCGATTGAAATCGGCGAACTGTCCTTTCCAGATCAGGAACGGCAGGCGCCAGTGATACCAGGTCGGATCGGACGACGAGTCGCGCGTATCGACCCACGAGCCGTCCTGCACGTGCTGCACGTCGCCGGCGGGAATCGGCTTGGCCTTCAGGTATTCATCGATGCCCAGGCAGTAGCCGTTGCCGCTGCAGGTGGTGGTATGGCCGGACTGCCAGGTCGACAGCGCGCCGGCGCGGCCGCCGGAATTGTCGCCGTCATGGGCCACGACGAAGAACTGGCGCGGCTCCAGCGCCGCATACGGCTGGATTTCATCGACCGTGGTCGAGCCTTCCCAGCCTTCGAGCCAGGAACCGTTCTGGCTGACCGGGATGCCGGCGATCTTGCTGACCGCGCCGGTGGCCGGATCGACCGCGCGCACCCAGTGCGGCGTCGAGGCGAACGGGAATTTATTGACGATCACCTGCTGCTCGTGCGCCATGCCGGCGGCGACCCAGCCGCCGACATTGGACGTGTTGCGCAGGTCGGCGCGGTTGGGTGGCGATACCAGGGTGTCGCCGGTGGCGTCGTAGGTGGCGTATGGGTAATCCTTTAAGGTGCGCGAAAAATGGTTGTTGCCCATCACCGACCATTGGATGCCTAGCTTTGCCAAGGTCGGGATCAGGCGGTCCGAAAAGCCGAGTTCGGTGGGGAAGAAGCCCTTGGAGGAGACGAAATTGCCGCCGAGGAAGTATGGCTGGGCCAGAGTGGCGTTCTGGTAGATCAAGTCCTTGAGGAAATAGTCCGGGCCGACCAGCGGCCCCATCGTGTGATGCCCGGTGAAGTGGACGGTATCCAGCGTGCGGTAGTTATTGGTGGTCTTGAGCGAATTGAAGGTGTTGGCCCAGGACTGGCCCCAGGACGTGCTTGGATAGCCGGGTACGTTCTGCAGGGTGGCCAGGCTTTGCACGTTATTAATGACCGCGCCCGACATCGTCACATGGACCTGGCCCTTGGCGCCGGACCAGCTCTGCATTTCGTTGGCGACCTGCATCGGCCAGTATTGATAGGCGCCGGTCTTGGCGTCCGGCGAATAATACGTCACCAGATCGTCGTGCGGCATGATGGCGCCGCCCAGCGAAGCCGGCAGATAGTAGCTGTAGCCGGCCGGCGGGCTTTTCTTCAAGTTGATGACCTCGCCGTCGTAGGTATAGCGGATCGGCGCGCCGACCGCCGTGCCGTTGTACTTGGCGGCGACGTCGACCGCGTAGAACGGCCAAAAATTCGGCATGTGGTTGTGATACACGTGCGCCGCAGGAATAGTGCCGGCAGCCGCGAGGCCGGAAAAGCCGGTCGCGAACAGGCCGGCCAAGCAGAGTGCCAGCGGTTTTTTACGTAGATGCATGTCCATGTCTCCAGTGAGTTATCACTACAATCGGAACCGTCTATTAAGACGGCCTTCGGTAGCTGAACGCGGGCGTAGCGGTGCCTCGCTGGCCGGTGCGATTCAAAACAAAGTGGGAATGTCTCCGTCGGGATGCCCTTTTCGGGACTGGTTATGGGTGACGGTGTACTTCAGCTACCTTTGTCACATCGCGCGCAAAGGTTTGCCCTTCAAATCTACGCTTGTGCTATTTTTATGTCAATGTTTACAATTTTTGTGACGTAGTTTGCCTACATTGCGAAATCCCTTGCGGATACATGTGGAGGTTTGCTATAGTTCGCCTCCCCGCAAAACGGTGCACATGTTGCAGAGTGAAACGGGGGAAAAGAAGAGCTTGACGAGATGTTCGAAACGCTTCATAATCTTGCCTCTTCGCTGATGAACACAACGCTCCATCAGCAAGCAGTACCGCCCTCGGCGGGAGCCCAGTTCTTTAAAAATTAACAGTCGATAAGTGTGGACGTTTGATGAAAGTGCACACGAAGCTAGTCTTCGTGAAACTTAAAAAATATCAAATGTTCACAAGAAGTAATGAAATAGGCGCTACGAAAGTAGTGGCCTGTCAGTATTTTGAGTGAGCGACCCCTTAGCAATAAGGGTGCTACGAAAGTGGCAAAGTAACAGAGATTAAACTGAAGAGTTTGATCCTGGCTCAGATTGAACGCTGGCGGCATGCCTTACACATGCAAGTCGAACGGCAGCGCGGGGCAACCTGGCGGCGAGTGGCGAACGGGTGAGTAATATATCGGAACGT
>DATMSN010000627.1:0-2937 GCA_035565375.1 Duganella sp.
AGGCCCGCACGGCGACTGGCGCGGGCCGATGGGCCCACGCCTTCAACCGCTCACGCCCTGGATACCGATCGTCGCGGCGGTTTTCGCCAGCCTGCTGTTCTCGATGCTGCTGGCGTGGTATTTCTCGCGGCCGATCCGCGCCTTGCGGCAGGCATTCGATGCCGCCGCCGGCGGCGACCTGGCGCCGCGCTTCGTCAATGCATCCGGCAAAAGCCACACGGAGCTGAACGACCTCGGTCGCGACTTCGACCGCATGACGGCGCGCCTGCGCAACCTGATCGACGGCCAGACACGCCTGCTGCACGACGTCTCGCACGAACTGCGCTCGCCGCTGGCGCGGCTGCAGGCGGCGATCGGCCTGGCGCACCAGCAGCCGGACAAGATCGCCGCGTCGATGGACCGCATCGAACGCGAAAGCGTCCGCATGGACAAACTGGTGGGCGAGCTTCTGACCTTGGCGCGCCTGGAGGCCGGCGCGATCAAGGCCAGCCAGGAGGAAATCAGCATGGCCGATCTGCTGGAGCAGATCGCCGACGACGCCAGCTACGAGGCGGCCAGCCAGCAGCGCACGGTGCTGCGCGAGGGCGAGGCCGACGTGCTGGTGGTCGGCCAGGCCGATCTGCTGGGGCGCGCGATCGAAAACGTGGTGCGCAACGCCATCAAGCACAGCGCCGAAGGTGGCGAAGTGCAGCTGCAAGTGCGTTCCCTGCCCGACGCGCGCCAGCTATGCATCCGCGTGCTCGATCGCGGGCCGGGCGTGGCGCCGGCCGACCTGGAAACCATCTTCCAGCCCTTTTTCCGGTCCAGCAACGCCGGCACCGAAGGCCACGGCCTGGGACTGGCGATCGCCCAGCATGTGATCGAAGCGCACGGCGGAAGTATAAAAGCCACCAACCGTGCGGGTGGTGGCTTGTGCGTGGAGATGATCCTGCCGGTGAAGCTGTAGCAAAAAAGAAGTATTAAGCTTTCGGCAAAGTCACGCCGCGCTGGCCCTGATATTTACCGTTGCGATCCTTGTACGAGACCTCGCACACTTCATCGCTCTCGAAGAACAGCACTTGGGCGCAGCCCTCGCCGGCGTAGATTTTGGCCGGCAGCGGCGTGGTGTTGGAGAACTCCAGCGTCACGTAGCCTTCCCATTCCGGCTCGAACGGCGTCACGTTGACGATGATGCCGCAGCGCGCGTACGTCGATTTGCCCAGGCAGACGGTCAGCACGCTGCGCGGAATACGGAAGTACTCCATGGTGCGGGCCAGCGCGAAGGAGTTCGGCGGGATGATGCAAACGTCGCTTTTGACGTCAACGAAGGAGTTCGAATCGAAGTTCTTCGGATCAACGATGGTGCTGTTAATGTTGGTGAAGATCTTGAATTCGTCGGCGCAGCGGATATCGTAACCGTACGACGAGGTGCCGTAGGAGATGACCTTGCGGCCGTCCTGCTCGCGCACCTGGTCCGGGAAGAACGGCTCGATCATCCCATGCTGCTCCGCCATCTGGCGTATCCATTTATCGCTTTTAATCGTCATCGCAAGGTATTCCTAAAATTACCGGGGGCGCTACCGCGCCGAATGGACGAGATTTTACGCGAAAGACCCGTATTTAAGAACTTTTTTAGCGCCGTCGGCGGTGGTTTGTTCGTCCAGCAGACCGGCGATCATGTCGGCTGTGACGTCGGCCGCCGCCGCCGGCGTCTCCATCGGGAACAGATGGCCGCCGGGGATCAGCCGGAAATGGCGGCCCACCAGCGCCTGCGTGTGCGCGTGGCCCGATTGACTGGTCTCCCACGAATCGGTGCCGCCGATGAAACCGATCGGCACCGGGAATCGTCCCCGCACCACTTTGGGCAAATGATGGGGCAACGTGGCGTAGACCGCCGTCTCGATCTCCCGCGTAAAACGCAGCTGCACGCCATCCGGATGCGGTTTCAGGCCGTTGTCGACGTAATCGGCCAGCACGCCCGGCGCCCAGGCGGCGAAGATATCCTTGGCGGCGAAGTGCTCGTATGCGGCCGACGCGCCGGGCCACGTATTGCGGCGGCGCTTGGAGAATTTGGCCGGCGGCACGTCGTACGCCTTGCCAAGCAGTTTAATGGTCCGCCAGACCAGCGCGCGCCAGCCGCCGACCACGGGCGCGTCGAGCATGACGACGCAGCGCACCAGGTCCGGGCGCGCGTGGGCGACCAAGAGACTGAGCATGCCACCAAGCGAGTGCCCGACCAGGATCACCGGTTCCGTGTAACGCGAAGTCAGTTCCGCGATGTACTCGTCGACCAGCCGCGGCCAGCCATCGCTAACCGGATAGCGCGGGTTGTGGGCGTGCATATCGAGCGCCTGGATGTCGAATCGATCGTTCAGGCGCTCGAAAAACTGTCGATACACGCCCGCCGGATAGCTGTTGGCATGGGCGAAATGCAGCTTGGGCTTGCTCACAAGCGGTCTCCGTATGGTTATTGTCGACCAATTGTAACGGCAGTTAGGGTAAGCAACTTGGTGGACATGCTCTAATTCACTCCGGGGTCAGGTCCACCATTTCTACACGAACCCGAGCGTAAGGCGCCGCGCAGGGCGGACTCGGCCACGTAAATCATCGGCCGTACCAATAGCGGGCGTGCGTCTCGCGGTAACTGGCGATACGGATCGTCCGACCGAAATCGAGCGTCAAGGCGCCGGTTTGGTCGGTGCGCAGGCGCTGGATTCGCAGCTCGCCATAGCGGTCGTACACTTCCTTTTTGGGGTGCTGGTAGCGGTTGCGGTAGCCGACCTGAAAAACGGCCACCTCCGGACTGACGGCCTGTAGAAAATCCGGCGTCGAACTGGTACCGCTGCCGTGGTGCGGCGCCAGCAGGACATCGGCACGCAGCCGTTCCCGGTCGCGCAGCACCAGTTGCGACTCCTGCAAGGCTTCGATATCGCCGGCCAGCAGCATCGATTTGCCGCC
>DATMSN010000628.1:0-2494 GCA_035565375.1 Duganella sp.
GCGTGATCGCCGACGTCGGCGGCAAGCCGGTGCAGGCGCGCCGCCACCTGATCGACGAACGCGACGCCGAGCGCGAGCTGATCGCCAAATGCCCGGTGCTGGAGTCGGCCGAGCAGGATCACGGCGAGTGGCTGCTTGGCCAGCCGGCGCTGTGCCTGCAGCTGCTGGTCGAGCTGCAGGAGCTCAAGGCCGGCAGCATCGTCATCGCCTGGCCGGAAGGCGAGAAGTTCCGCGTCACCGCCAAGGTCGAGACCAAGCAGGTGCGCCTGGCCATCAAGAGCAACAAGGACTGGTTCGCGGCCAGCGGCGAGGTGCAAATCGACGAGGACAAGGTGATGGACCTGCGCACCCTGCTCGAGCTGATGCAAAAGAACCAGAGCCGCTTCGTCGAGCTGGGCGAGAACCGCTACCTGGCGCTGACCGAGGAGTTGCACCGCCGGCTGCGCGAGGTGTCGGCCTACGGCGAGCTCACCGCCGACGGCGTGCGCCTGCATCCGCTGGCCGCGTTCGCGCTCGAGGAGCTGGCCGACGATGTCGGCGGCCTGAAGGCGGACAAGCTGTGGAAGGAGCACCTGCAGCGCATGGCGTCGCAGGCGGCGTTCGAGCCGCATCTGCCCAGCACCTTGCAGGCCGAATTGCGCGACTACCAGCTGGAGGGCTTCAACTGGCTGGCGCGCCTCGCGCATTGGGGCGTGGGCGCCTGCCTGGCCGACGATATGGGCCTGGGCAAAACCTTGCAGGCGATCGCGCTGATCCTGTCGCGCGCGCCGCAGGGGCCGACCTTGGTGATCGCGCCGACGTCCGTCTGCATGAACTGGATCAGCGAGGCGGCCCGCTTCGCCCCGACGCTCAACGTCAAGCTGTTCGGCGCCGGCGACCGGGCCGAGACCATGACCACGCTGCAGCCCTACGACGTGGTGGTGGCCAGCTACGGCCTGCTGCAGCTGGAGTCGGCGCTGTTCGCCGGCGTCGAGTGGAACACCATCGTGCTCGACGAGGCGCAGGCGATCAAGAACGGCGCCACCAAGCGCTCGCAGGCCGTGATGGCGCTCAAGGGCGGTTTCCGCATGATCGCCACCGGCACGCCGCTGGAAAACCACCTGGGCGAGTTGTGGAACCTGTTCCGCTTCATCAACCCGGGTCTGCTGGGCAGCATCGAGCAGTTCAACCTGCGCTTCGCCGCGCCGATCGAAAAGCCGCAGGACCACCGCGCCGAACTGGGCGCGCGCAACCGCCTGCGGCGCCTGATCCAGCCGTTCATGCTGCGCCGGACCAAGGCGCAGGTGCTGACCGAGCTGCCGCCGCGCACCGAGATCACGCTGGAGGTCGACCTGTCGAAGGAGGAGACGGCGCTGTACGAGTCGCTGCGCCGCGCCGCGCTGGAAAACCTGGCCGCCGTCGAAGGCCCGGCCGAGAAGAAGTCGATCCAGATCCTGGCCGAGATCATGCGGCTGCGGCGCGCCTGCTGCAATCCGAACCTGATCGCGCCGGAGCTGGGCCTGGCCAGCAGCAAGCTCGCGGCGTTCGCGCACCTGCTCGAGGGACTGCTGGAGAACCGCCACAAGGTGCTGGTGTTCAGCCAGTTCGTCGGCCACCTGTCGCTGATCCGCGCGCACCTGGACGCCAACGACATCAGCTATCAGTACCTCGACGGCTCGACCTCGATGGCCGACCGCAAGAAGCGCGTCGACGCGTTCCAGGCCGGCGTCGGCGATGTCTTCCTGATCAGCCTGAAGGCGGGCGGCGTCGGCATCAACCTGACCGCCGCCGACTACGTGATCCACATGGACCCGTGGTGGAACCCGGCGGTGGAGGACCAGGCCTCGGACCGCGCGCACCGCATGGGCCAGCTGCGCCCGGTGACCATCTACCGGCTGGTGGCGCGCCACACGATCGAGGAGGGCATCGTCGACCTGCACCAGCACAAGCGCGACCTGGCCGACAGCCTGCTCGAGGGCAGCGACGTCTCGGGCCGCATGTCGGCCGGCGAGATGCTCGGCATGCTGCAGGAAGGGTTGAAAAAATAGCGGCCCGATATAGCAGGCCGGAAGCCGCGCGGCGCGGCGGGGGAACCGCCGAAGCCCTGCGCGATATCGCGTCGCCGAGCGGCATGGGGCAACCGTCCGCGCGGCCCTGGCGCGGCCGCAAATTTGCCCGATTCGCATGTTTTGTCTTGTATCGAACGCTCTCAAGCGGGCCGATTAGTGATAATCTCCAACGCTTCGACTTGGCCCGCGTGCCGCAGCGTGACGTGGAAGCGCGCGCCTTGTCAAAATCAACACAAGGCTGCAGACGATGATCAAGACAAAAATTGCACTGGCTGTGGTGATGGCGGCGATCGCCTTCGCACCGGCCGGCGCGGCGACCACGAAGAAGGCCGCCAGCACCAGCACTAAAACCAAAGGCGCCAAAAGCGCCAAGAGCACCCACGCGGGCAAGAACAGCAAGCCCCCCCACCAAGGCGGCAAGCGCGGCGGCAAAGGCAAGGCCGCCG
>DATMSN010000629.1:0-3887 GCA_035565375.1 Duganella sp.
TCAGCGGCGTGCGGAATTCGTGGCTGACGTTGGAGAAGAACAGCGTCTTGGCGCGGTCGGCGGCGGCCAGCGCCTCGATCCTGGCTTTCTCCTGCTCGTGCGTGGCGACGCGGTCCATCATACAGCAGCACGAACGGCAGATCGAACTCGAACGGCGCCAACGCGGCGACGGTCCGGCGGGCCACGTCGTTGACCGATTCGACACCCGCCAGCGCCGCCGTCAGATCGCGCAGCGCGCGCGTGCGCCGCTCGCCCAGCATGTTGCGCGTGGTCTCGGTCACAGGGTGGAACAAGCCGCAAACCCCGCCGTCCGCCGCCCGGATCGGGCTCAGCGAAAAGGTGAAGAAGGTTTCTTCCAGATAGCCATTGCGCTGCAAAAACATGCGTTGATTTTCCAGAAACGACGTCTGCCCGGCGACGGCGCGTTCGAACGGCTCGCCGATGGCCGGCCAGGCCGACCTCCAGCAGTCCCGGTAGTCCATGCCCAACGCAAGAGGATGTTTGTCCCCGCAGACGATGCGGTAGCCGTCGTTATAAATCTGCGTGTGCTGCGGCCCCCAGATGATATTGATCGGAAAGTTAGAGGCGAGGCACAGGCTGACGGTCGTGCGCAGGCTATGCGGCCACTCGCCGATGGGGCCGAGCGGCGTCTGCGACCAATCCAGCGAACCGATCAGCCGCGCCATTTCGCTACCGCTCTCCGAAGCAAGAAACGTGTCGGCGATTCCGGGTTGATTGAAGGGAATAATCATGAGCGGTAAAAAAATGATTTCCTTTAGCCTAGCATGAGATCGGTCCGGACAGACCAGCTCATCTGTGAATTCCCTTGCACACCATGACAACATTTAAGACTAGTCCTACAAGCACGCCGCGAGTATGCCTATACCGCGCGGGCTCAGGTGTAGCTAACATACCTTTCAACACTACACCAAGGAGGTCACCATGAAACAACTGAATGTACCCGCGAAATTCGCCTTTGCGTTGATTCTGACTGCCGCAGCCATTACCGGTTGCAAAAAGCAAGATCCAGTGACGCCGGAAGCAACCGCGCCTGCAGTGACTCCGGCTCCCGCCGCGACGCCGTCGACCTCGCCGACGCCTGACGCCACCACGCCACCGGCAGCCGGCACCACCAACCCGTCGGACGCGACCACTCCGCCGGCAACGACCACGCCTGATACGACGCCTCCGGCTCGCTAAAGGGTCTCAACGCCGCGCACCGCGGCGTAGTATGATGCGGCTTCGGCCTGATGGCGGCACTCGCGTCCTCGGGCTGTTTCCGCGTGCAGATCCGTGCGCGCGTCGTTGAAGCACAGCGATTTAAATCCGATGGCCCACTCCCCCCGCGATGCCCTTCCCCCGCTCCATCCCGTGACCGCGTTCGGCTGCCCGCAACTGCTGGCCGGCCGACACAAACCAGTGCATTACGCGACCGCCTCGGTCGACACGAAAGCGCGCGCCATCGATATCCGGGTGTCGGTCGACTACCGGATGCCATCGCTGGCTGCGCGCGCGTTCGGGCGCTCCAGCCGGGTCGACGAGGATCGATTCATCCGCTATGTGCGATTGGCGGATGCCGGCTTGCGCGAATACTGGAGCAGGACTATCACCTTGAATGGCGCCGACTACACGGTAAGCGTGTCGGCGCGCCAAACGACAAATGGACTGCCACTGGTGCTGGCCCACACCGGCAGCCGGCTGCTCGGACCATTGAGCAGCCGCTCCAGCAATCCATATCCGCTTTTATCCGGTAATTTGTACTACGAACCGCACCACGACAGCGACTCGGACGCCATGTTCACGATGACGGCCGCGCACGAAATCGGCCACGCCTTCCTGACCAGCGCATTCGGAATACGCTGGTCCTGGGGCCACGGCGGAACCTCGTCGATCTTCGGACGGATGGCCGCCACCGCGCCGCCCTATCCGCCGTCGGGGGAAATCGGGCTGATGACCTATTACCGTAACAACGAGACCGAGACCATCTATCGGGACGACATCCTGCGCAGGACTATCGCCAGCGAAAACGACGTCAAGACCTTGCTATTCATCGCGGGCCGGAGTTAGCGTCACTTCAGCGCTATGGCCAGATCGACCAGGCTAACCTGCCCATTGCCTATCGCCGAATTGGCCAGATTGCCGGCACCGTTGACCGGCACCGCCGCGCCGGTGGCCAGGTCCACCCGATACAACACGCTGGCGCCATTGAACGAGCCGCGCAACGCCGCCAGCACCAGGCCATTGGCGCCGCCGGCGATATCCATCGCGACGTCGCCGATCGCGCTCGCGCCCAGCGATCCGACGTTGACCAGGATGCCGTCATCGGGCGGGGTTTGCATCACCAGATTGCCGCCGCTGGTGCTGATATCGTAAAGCACGGTGGTGGTGGCGCCGGCGTAGCTGTTGGTGTAGGCGGCGGCCGTCACGCCGGCGTTGTTGACGGCACTGTCGGTGATGGTGGCGCCGGTATCGACGTTGATACGCAGGTTCTGCCCCGCATCGCTGATCACGCGCAGCCGGTCGGCGGCCGGATTGAAATCCACCGCGAAGCCGGTGCCGACCAGATTCGAATACGGCGACGAGCCGTCCGCCGGGTCGGCGGCAAGTGTCGCCTTGGCGGTGACGGCGCCGGTGACGGGATTGATGGTCACGATGCGGCCGGTGGAGGACAAGCCATACAGCACGCCATCCTTGGGACGCACATCGAAGCCCAGCAACCGCTCGCCGTTGGTAAGGCCGCTAACCGCCACGTTGGTATCCAGCGTGTTCGGCGTGGCGGTCTTGAAGGTGACGATACGACCGTCGGACGTCAGGCCATAGGCGATCGGCGCGGCCGGCGTGCGCACCGCGACACCGCGCACATCCTCGTTCACGCCGACGGCGGCGACCAGGGTCGCGGCGTTGGCGGTCGCGCCCAAGTTGATCGTGTACAGATTGCGCGCGCCGCCGACGGTCATGACGGCGTAGCCGGTGTTGGTGCGCGCGTCGATGTCGAAACCGCCAACGCCGGCGGCGGCGACGCCCAGCGCCACCGGGGTGGTCAGCGTGCCGTTGTTGGGCGGGTTCTGCGTGTACAGCGTGCCGTTGGCGGCGTCGATGACGAACAGCGTTGTGCTGGCGGTGCCGGCGAAGCTGTTGGTGTAGGCGGCGGCCGTGACGGCGGTATTGGCCGCGCCACCGCCGATGGCGCCGTCGGTGGTGGTGGCGCCCGTGTCCACGTTCACGCGCAGGCTCTGGCCGGTGTTGCCGACGATACGCAAGCGATCGGCTACCGGATTGAAATCGACGCCGAACTCGGTGCCCGCCAGCGCCGTGAATGGCTCGCTGGTGTCCGCCGCGTCGGCCGCCAGCGTGGCCTTGAGCGTGGCGGCGCCGGTGACGCCGTTCAAGGTATAAATGCGGCCGGTGCTGCCGACACCATACAACAAGCCATCGGCCGGACGATAATCGATACCCACCAGATTTTCGCCGGCCTGCAATCCGGTGACGGTCGCGGTGGTCCGGATGGTGGCTGGCGTGGCGCGGTCGAAGGACAGCAGCTTGTTGCTGGCGGTCAGGACAAATACATCCCCCGTGTCGCCGGTCGACGGCTTGTCCTTGTCCTTATCTTTTTTAAGTTCTTCGAACCCGCAGGCGGCCAACGATGCGGCAATGGCGGAAACGAGCAACAGCTTGCGGAATGACAGGGGCATGGTTCGGCTCATCTTTTTAAAGTGAACGGCCGCGCCGCCCGGATCAAGAATAATTAATAGCTAATATTTTACGCCACTTGGCCGACGTTCACACACTCAAGCGGCCATGCCCAGCCACATGCCCGCCAGCGAGATGACGCCGCCACCGGCACGCAGCCAGCCACTGTCGGCGCGCAGCGCGCGGCCAAGCCCCAG
>DATMSN010000630.1:0-2331 GCA_035565375.1 Duganella sp.
CGCGCCGCTGCAGCGCGCGCAGGCGGGCCAGCAGCACGCGCGGCTGGATCGGTTTGTTGACGTAGTCGTCGGCGCCTTGTTCGAGGCAGGAGACTTCGTCGAACATGTCCTCGCGCGCGGTCAGGATCAGGATCGGCACGGCGCTCAACTGGCGCAGCTGGCGGCACACCACCATGCCGTCGGTGCCGGGCAGGGTCAGGTCGAGGATCACCAGGTCCGGCTGCGTGGCGCTGAAACGCTCGAGCGCGCGGTCGCCGCGGCCGACCACGTCGACCGCGTATTCGAACTCGCCGAGGTATTCCCCGACCAGCGCGGCCAGCCGCGCATCGTCCTCCACCAGCATCACTCGCTGCATTCGCCCTCCGTTTTGACCAGCATTGTAGCGGCAGCCCGCGCGGAAGTGGCGAATTAGACAATCCGGTACAGATTCGTACACTTTTTATACAAATACGCCCTACAAATTGACGACAATTGACATACAGTCCGGAGAGGATTTCGGCGGTGGCGGGTTCTAAGATTCGAGGCTCTTACCTCAACCCGGAAACCCATCATGAAAAAAATCTTTGTCAGCGCCGTCTTCGCCATCGCCTTCGCACCGTTCGCGCAGGCGGAGGATTTCTACCTCGGCGCCAATATAACCAGCGGCACCGATGGCCATGTCAACGTCGCCGAAGGCGGAACCACGAAGCGGCACGACGCCGTCGGCAAGCAGCGGCCGGTCGGCCTGTACGCCGGCTATGTGCTGTCGCCAGGTTGGGCGCTGGAGGTGGGCTACAGCGGGTTTGGCGGATCGACCGATTTCGACCTCGATGCCGGCCGCCGGCTGCGCCTGCGCACCAGCATGGGCTATCTGGCGGTGAGGGCCGACTGGAAGCTGGGCGAGGACTGGTCCTTGTACGGCAAGGCCGGCTTGGCGCAGGGGCGGCTCAAGCTCGATGCGAGCGGCCCCGGGGCCGGAGCGGGGGAGCGGGTACACAAGAACGGCGTGTATCTGGGCGTCGGCGCCGCCTGGTTCGTGACCAGGAACGTGGCGTTGCAGCTCGAAATCGAACATACGAACAAAATCAAAGACGAAGGGCTGGCGGCGGCGATGAACAAGTTGTCGCTGGGCGCGCGCTTCGGCTTCTAAGGAAAACATGTACAAGCCGTCCCCGATATTCGCGTTATTGTGCCTGGCCGCGTTGCCGGCCCAGGCCGAGGAGAAAGCCGTCGGCATGATGCCCGACGGTAGTACCGACATGTACGTCGGGCTGGCGATGGTCCAGCGCTCGTCCCCGGCCGATGGGGAGGACCGCTCCACGGCGCTGCGGCCGCTGCTGCAGGTCCAGTGGAGCAATGGCATCTTCGTCTCGGCCACCGGCGTCGCCGGCATGCATCTGTCGCGCACACCGGGCGTCGAATACGGGCCGCTGTTGCTGGACAGCAGTGGACGTGATCCGGGTGACGGCCGCCGGCTGGCGGGCACGCATCCGATCAAGGGGTCGTGGGACGCGGGCGGATTCTACAACTATTATCTGGGTGGCCAGGTGCGGCTGCTTTCGACCCTCGTCTACGACACCAGCGCCGGCGGCTTGAAAGGGAACGTGGGCCTGCAAAAGACGCTGGCGTCGCTCGCGCCGCACCACACGGTGTCGTTCTCCGCCGGCGCGTCGTGGGCCGGCGACGCCGTCATGCGCGAGCGCTACGAGGTGTCAGGCGTCTACCGGCCCGCCGGCGGCGTGATGGCGTTGAACGCGGGCGCCAACTGGAACTGGGAGTTGAACAGCCGCTGGCTGGTCAACACCTCGGTGGTGGGGACGCGGCTCGGCGCGCCGGCGGCCAACAGCCCGATCGTCGACCGCCGCAATTTCATCACCTGGTCCAGCGGCTTGGCGTACCGGTTCTAGAACACCATGCTCAGATCCCTCCTGCTCTGGCTGGCCTTGGTCCCGGCGTGCGCGTGGCCGCAGCAGGCGTCGGACTGGATCAGCTATCGCGACGCCTACCGCCAGATGATCTGGTTTGAAAAGTACGGCAAGCCGAAGCAGTTTTTGCAGAATCACCTGCGCCTGCGCCCGCGCGACGGCGGCGCCCCAATGGACGGTCTGCGCCTGACCCTCAACAGCAAGAGCGCGCACCTGGATTTGCCGCTCGACGCGTTGGGACGCGCCGTTTTCCCGTTCTCCAAAGCCGCCTACGACGACAACGCCGAGCTGGAATTGAACCGCAAGCCCGGCCAGTTCGCGCACGGGCCGTGGGTGTCGATCGTCACGCGCGCAGATGGCGTCTACGCGGTCGCCGACCTGCTGGCCGCGTGCGAGCAGATGGCCGCCTATCTGCGCTACACCGGCG